>JBLNCU010000019.1:0-26915 GCA_050260935.1 Bacillota bacterium | reverse complement strand
AATATACTTTGAAAGACGGCCGGAAAGTATTCCTGCTGGCAGAGGGGAGACTGCTGAACCTGGCGGCCGCCGAGGGGCATCCGGCGGTGGTGATGGATATGAGCTTCGCCAATCAGGCCCTCGGGGCCGAATATATCGCCAAACACGCCTCCAATATGGGCCGGAAGGTTCACGTATTACCGGTGGAGCTGGATCATGAGATCGCCAGGCTCAAACTAAAATCCATGGGAGTCGAGATTGACGAGTTGACCGCAGAGCAAAAGAAATACCTCTCATCCTGGGAGAGCGGGACTTAAAGGTCAATAATTTCGAGGGGCCGTCCTAAGAGTCTAAGGCGGCTCTTTTTCATATGCCGGCTTGAGGCGGAGATTGGTCGCTGGAATCCCTACTTTTTTAGGAGTTTTTAGGCCAAGGGGTGATCATTGAAACCGCTCGCTGGTATTCCCGGTATTCCTCGCCAAAATCCCGCCATAGCCTTTGTTCTTCAAAAATTTTTAAATATCCGGTAATCGGAATGGCCAACAGAACCAGGGTTATGATCCCTAAAATTGAGGCCAAAAAGATGGCGGTGGAGAAGTAGACAAGAGAGCGCCCCAAATACCATTTAGGCGTTAATTAGAGGATTATTCATAAAAAGAGTTCCATAAGAAGTTTTGTTTCCCGTTAATTCCTTATGATAGTTTTTTTAAATTAACTTGGTCTTCTTGATTTTTCTCTGATAGCGAACGCTGTATTAGGCAAGCGCCAACCAGGGACAAGGGAATGGTTTCCAAGGTGGTGTTTAAAAAAGGACGATCTTTAATCTACTCTTCATATTGGCGGCTCTTAATATCCCTTGCGCCGCTTGCGCAATTGTTGTAAAATAAGATTCAATGAATATTTGGGCGGAGGTTTATTACAAATGGAAACTGGAACGGTTGCAGTAAAACGCGGACTGGCCGAGATGCTTAAAGGCGGGGTTATTATGGATGTTACCACCCCGGAACAGGCAAAGATTGCCGAGGATGCCGGAGCGGTAGCGGTAATGGCCCTGGAACGGGTACCGGCCGATATCCGGGCCCAGGGCGGCGTCGCCAGAATGTCCGACCCGGAGGTTATCATCAAAATTATGGATGCGGTGACTATTCCGGTAATGGCCAAAGCGCGAATCGGGCATTTTGTGGAAGCCCAAGTCCTGGAGGCTTTAGAGATAGATTATATTGATGAAAGCGAAGTCTTAACGCCGGCGGATGAATTGTACCACATCAACAAGCACCTCTTTAAAGTGCCTTTTGTTTGCGGCGCCCGTAACCTGGGAGAAGCCTTACGGCGGATCGGCGAGGGGGCGGCCATGATTCGCACCAAAGGGGAGGCCGGGACCGGCGACGTGGTTGAGGCGGTCCGGCATATCAGGACCGTCAACGATGAAATTAAGCGGGTAGTCGGCGCTTCCGATGAGGAATTGATGACAATCGCCAAAGAGTTGGGGGCCCCATACGAACTGGTGGTGGAGGTTAAAAAGGCCGGCCGTTTACCGGTAGTCAATTTTGCGGCCGGCGGGATTGCGACTCCGGCCGACGCCGCTTTAATGATGCAGTTGGGCTGCGACGGCATTTTCGTGGGTTCCGGTATTTTTAAATCGGATAATCCGGCCGCCAGAGCAAAAGCCATCGTTGAAGGGACCGCCCATTACCAGGATGCCAAATTGCTGGCTGAGGTCTCCCGGGGAATCGGCACCGCCATGAGGGGAATTCATGTCGGCTCAATGAAAGAAGAGGAAAAGATCGCCGGACGCGGATGGTAGTCTTGGTGACAACATCATGAAAATCGGAGTCTTGGCTCTACAGGGCGCGGTCAGGGAACACTGCCGGTCTTTAAGGAATTGCGGAGTCGAACCAATTGAGATTAAATATTTAAGCCAATTAACGGAGATCAACGGGCTGATCATCCCGGGCGGCGAAAGCACCACTGTGGGGAAATTATTGGTCAAGCACCGGATGCTGGAGCCTCTGGCTGAACTGGGCAACAAGGGCCTGCCCATTTTCGGGACATGCACCGGTCTGATTATGCTGGCCAAGGAGATCAGCGGCAGTGACCAGCCCCGGCTTGGTTTAATGGACATTACGGTTGAACGGAACGCCTTTGGGAGACAGATAGCCAGTTTTGAAAAGGATCTGGAAATCGCTGAACTCGGGCCCCGGCCGTTTCACGCCATTTTTATCCGGGCGCCGTATATTAAAAAAGCCGGACCGGGTGTTCAAGTTATGGCTAGATTGGATGAGAGAATCCTGTTTGTCCGGGAAAAGAATTTCTTAGCCGCCGCTTTCCATCCGGAATTAACGCCGGATTTAAGGATTCACCAATTTTTCATAAAGATGTGTTCGTAAATAGCCGGTTTGCTGATTTGATGGCTCGATTGTAATTCGTTTTTTAAACCCAATTATATAATTGGGTTTTTTTATTTGGAATCCGGAAACAAATTTTTATTTCACTATGAATATAAGTTTGGCGCAATTTTTTACAAGACAAGCCGGGGATAGTCTGTAAATTAAAATGATTTCCTTATTGACGTTAATAGGGCGAGAATGTTATAATAATGTTAATAAATTTCCCAGTGAAACAAAGTTGAGGATGTTACTCATGCGTGGGCATAAAATTAGTCTAAACAGTACCCGTTTAATTAGATCTTTTAATGCAATCTCAGTATTGCAGGCATTGTACCAGGAAGGCAGTCTCTCCCGCGCCCGCCTCACTGAGCTTACTAGAATGAGTCCGGCCACAATAACCAGGATTATTGCCGAACTTATTGAGCAACGCGTGATTATTGAGGAGCGGATTGGGGAATCAAACGGCGGACGGCGGCCAATTATTCTACGTCTAAATTATGACCAACTTTTTGTAGTTGGTATCCAGATACTTAGGGATCGGGTCGCGTTAGCCATTTCCGATATTAGGGGGAAAATAATAATAAAGAAGATTTTTCAGCAATATTCACTGGAACCTGATGCGCTATTCGCCGAATTGGCTAGTGAGCTGGAATCGCTTTTGCAGAGTTCGAAGATTGACCGTGAATATATTTTAGGTATTGGTTTGGCGATATCGGGGATTGTTGATAGTGAAAACGGTGTTTTATTAAGATCGGTCAACTTGGGCTGGCGTGAAGTCAAAGTTGCGGAAATGCTGGAAAAATTGATAAATATCCCGGTTTTTGTTGAAAATGACGCCAATGCCGCCGCCTTGGCCGAAATGTGGTTTGGCGGCGCCAAGGATGTTTCCAGTATGATCTATATCAAGACTGCTTCAGGAGTCGGCGCCGGTATTATTTATGAACGTAATCCGCTGACGGGCAGCAGGGGAATGGCCGGAGAAATCGGGCATATTCCCATGATCCCCAATGGACGGCCATGCCGGTGCGGACAACGGGGATGTTTGGAGACTTACTTATATTTACCGGATGTTATGCGCCGGTACGAGGAGGAGACCGGCGCCCATTTGGAAAATGACCGCCAAATATTTACGGAGGCTCTGAATGGGCAATCCACGGCCAGGCAATTGGTGGATGAGGCGATTGAAGCGTTATCAGTCTCCATTTCCTGGGCTGAGGTTATATTGGATTTGGAGATGGTTGTTATCGGCGGTATTTGGGGTAGTCTGGGCGAGGGATTTTTGAACCGAATCGGGGATAAACTCCAGAGCGTGTTGGAGCGGAGCGGGATGAATAAAACGGTGATTATCAAAGGTTCTGAACTTGGCGAAGACTCCGATTTGTTGGGCGCAGTCGGTTTGGTCACCAATGAGTGGTTTACGCCACCTATTTAAAATGTTGTTTAATCACTTATTTTCATATTGAAATTAATTATATGTTAGCGGTGAAGGAAGAACCAGACGATAACCGGGATTTTGGGGAGGTGATTTCGGCCTTAAATATTTGGGAATTTTTATTCAGCAAAGAATAAAAAAATTTAAAGGGGGTAATTAGGTGAAAAAAAGTCTTTTATTGGTGATGGTATTGGCCTTGGTGGTTGTTTTTTCTTTGGGTCCTTCGTTTGCTGCGGATAAAGTTCAAGTTAAAGTCTTAACATGGTGGTTATCGGCTTTCAACGATTATCTGGTGCAAATGAAAAATGAATTTGAAGCCAAGAATCCGAATATCGAAATTATCCTGCAGAATTTTGACGGCGATATTACCCAAAATCTGCCGACAAGAATCGCCGCCGGCGATGTTCCCGACCTAGTCAATTTGAACAATGAAACCGCATTCACATATTATACCAAGGGCGCTCTTGAACCGCTGGATTTCTATTTAACCAAAAAAGATATCGATGTCTATGTCGATTCGCTATGGAACAAGACCAAGTTTGACGGGAAATACGGCTATACCTTCCCGTGGTACGCCTCTCCCCAAGTGATGTTCATAAACGACGAAATCTTTAAAAAGGCCGGTTTGGATCCGGAAAAAGACGCGCCCAAAACCTGGGAAGAAATGGAGCGGGTCGGTAAGATTATTAAAGGAAAAGTAAATGTGCCCGCTTTTGCCATTGAATTCGCCAACATTGGATGGGAGGAACCTCTTCGGGTCGGTTCGCCGATTTTCAACAAAAATCTGACCAAGGTGGCTTTTAATAATCCAAAATTCGCCGCCCGTCTTGAGTATTTACATAGGGTTTACGCTGAGGGTTTAATGCCGAAGGATTTACCGGATTATCAAGCAGTTCGTTCACTATTTGAGCACAACCAAATCGCTATGTTCCCGCTGGGCTTATCCATGTATCGCTGGATAAGGGCGGATAATCCAAAATTGGCTTTCACTGTGGCGCCATACCCGGTCTCGCCAAATGGCGCCAACCGGCTGCACGTTTCTATGATGAATTTTGTTGTTTTGAAAGCTGCCAAAGAAAAGAAAGCGGCCGTTGAATTTGCCAAGTTTATCACCGGCTCTTATGCGCAAATCAAGTTTGCGGTCGGGCCGGCGTCTATTATTCCTTCGACCAAGATTAGCGTTGATTCCGATCCCGCATTTGCCAAAGGGGAAGACCAGGGTAAAGTTAAAGCCCAGATCTTAGCCGCCACAACGATGAAAAGCGCCGATAACCTGATTGTTACCAACGTTCCGAAGGGTGTGGATGTTAATCAATTATTCACCGCCATCCGGGATGAGTTTTTGAAGGCGATTCGGGGCGACAAGACTGTTAAGGCGGCGCTGAAGACCGCGGAAGATCAAGCTAACCAAATGATTCAAGCGAGTAAATAGGGAATCCATAGCGAAATTACGGGAGCAAGTCATTGATCATATTAATAACTTGCTCCCCTTATCTTCCTGATCTTGCTTTGAAAGGAGAAGCAACATGATTAAGGAGCAATTTTTAAAAAATCAGCAGCATACACCGAATTTATTTGCAAAGGCGCGGTTGAAGCGAAACCTTATCGCTTATGCTTTTTTAATTATACCGTTATTGCTGCTTACTGTATTTACATTTTTCCCGTTAATTCAGGGGATATACATTTCGTTTATGGATTACAACATCCTCAATAATTCAACTATAGGCGGACCCATCGCTTTCATTAAATCCTTCATTGGCAACCTCCACGACGCTCCTATGATAAGCCCGATTTTGTTATTGCTCTCATCAATTGTTCTCATCTTCTTGATTTTAAAAACAATTTCCCGCCGGGTCATTTTAGTATCCTTTATTGCCTTGCTCGTTATAAATTTATTTCCGCTCGGAAAGGTAGTCAATAAAACTTTTCAGGATATCAATTACAGTTATGATGAATACCGCACGATACGCAATGATATGGTTCAGGATTATGTTCAAATGTTGAAAGAACAGTATGGTAAAGATGCCGTGATCATTAAGGAAAAGGTAAATAAGGACGAGACGAGGGTTTATGTTAAGAGAACAAGCTGGGTTGGTACAAAGTTTTACCGGGCGATCATTACAAATCAACCCTATGTAAAATTTATAAAGAAAAATATCTGGTATAGTTTTTTATTTGCGGGCTTATTGCTTGGATTATTGGTAATGAGATGGCTGAAAGAGCAAAGACGACAAAACCGGAGTCTTGATTTGAGCATTAAAGGTTTGTTGTTGCTTGATGCGCTAGTATTTTCTATAATTTCCTGGGTCCAAATTTTTAACAGTGAATCGTGGTCTTTTTACCAAGCCTTAAAAAATTCTCTGGTTTATATCCTGGTCGTTCCCCCTATTCAGATTCTCTCCATTTTATTAGCTATCCTGGTAAATCAGAAGATAAAAGGGATCGCCTTCTTTCGAACATTATATTATGTTCCGGTCATCACAGGCGTGGTTATTATCGGTTATTGTTGGAAATTTATTTACCAACCCAACGGCCTATTAGACGCGACATTTGCGGTTTTGCATCTAAAACCCCTCTCTTGGTTGGGAGATAGCCGGATTGCGCTTTATTCGATTATGTTTGTCACTTTATGGCGCGGCTTAGGTTATTATATGATTTTATACTTAGCCGGAGTGCAGGACATTTCCGATGAGTTGCTTGAGGCGGCCAGAATTGACGGCGCCTCTACCTTCCAATTGATAACAAAAATCTATATCCCGTTGTTGCGACGGACAATTTTAGTCTGTACCGTACTCTCCACGATAGCGGCCTTGCGGGTCTTTGAGGAAATTTTTGTCCTGTCGGGTGGATCCACCGGGGCCGCTCCCATGAATGGCACCAATACACTGGTATATATGATTTACGAGAAAGCATTCGGCCAATTCGGGCTGCAGTTCAGCTATTCATCGGCTATAGCCGTTATCTTATCTATATTCATTATGATTTTTACAATGATTAATTTCAAGTTGGAGAGGGGTTCCGACCAATGAATATAATTGAAAAAGCGCTCATTTACATATTGCTAATCGCTATCGCCATCTTTTTAATCTTCCCGTTCTTTTGGTTACTCTCGACCTCGCTTAAGGGACCGCAGGAAACGATATTTCCAAGCCCGCCCCAATGGATACCCGAATCTCCAACATTGGAGAATTACCGGGTAGTCTTTGAAAAAGTCAATGTCGTCCGTAGTTTTTTAAACTCGGTTATCATCACGTTTTTAGGTATGTTTTTCAATGTAATCACTGCGGCCTTGGCGGCTTATCCATTGGCCCGAATCGACTTCCGGGGTAGAAAAATCATATTCGGGATGATCTTGGCAACCTTGATGATTCCGATGCAGGGGACAATGATTGCCAACTATCTTACCCTGAAACAACTCGGTTTGATTGACCAATACTTAGGGGTCGTTATTACTACCGCTGTTTTTGTTATTGGTATCGTTGTCCTGAAAGCCGCTTATGAAGCGATCCCCATCGAAATAGAGGAAGCCGCCAGAGTAGATGGCTGCGGCGAATTTAAAATTTGGTTCCGGGTTATGCTGCCGATGATTAAACCGGCTTTGGCGGCAATTTCCATTTTATCCTTCGTATATTATTGGAATGATTTTATGTGGCCCTTGATAGTCCTTAAAACATTCGATAAAGTTCCTTTACAGGTTGCTCTATCAAGATTGGAAGGCATCTTCCAGACCAACTTCCGGTATGTTACGGCAGGCGCTGTGATATCAATGCTTCCGATTCTAATCTTCTTCTGTTTTACCCAAAGGTACTTTATTGAAGGCACTAAAGGGGCTATCAAAGGTTAATATCACAACAACAAAGGAGTCATTCTTCTATGAACCACAATGAGCTGGATTTACTTTTAGGACAGATGTTTATCTTTGGGTTTCACGGCCGGGAGCTGGGAGCGGAGATTATCGAAGAATACCCTAATTATCCGGTGGGCGGTATAATTCTATTTCGTAGAAACGTTGAAAGTATTCCGCAGGTTCAACGGTTGACCCAAGATTTAAAAGAAATGGGGGCTTCAGTCCGACCGGATAGTCCGCTACTGATTGCTGTGGATCAAGAAGGGGGAAACCTCTCACCTTTACGCGGGCTCGTCACATCCCTGCCCGGTAATATGGGTTTAGCCGCTACAGGTGAGCCATCGGCCGCTTATTTCGGAGGTTGGACCACTGGGAACGATCTGCGATCTTTAGGTGTTAATTTAAGTTTAACGCCGGTGTTGGATTTGGCGCTGTATTCGAATCCGGTTGTCAGCACCCGGGCTTTTAGCGATAAACCGGAAGTTGTGGCTGCTTTTGGCAGGGAATATGCCAAAGGCTTACTTGCGAGTGGGATCCTCTTTACAGCTAAACACTTTCCCGGACACGGCAGTTGTACCGAAGACTCACATATAGTGATGCCGGTTTGCAAGGAACCCGCGGAAACGCTCATCCATCGCGACGTGGTTCCTTTTCTTGAGTTAATGAAGGTTGAGGCTTCGTCATTAATGATGGCGCATGTCAAATACCTGAATCTTGACCCGGAAAATCCGGCTTCGCTGTCTCCCCGGATAATCAATGGGTTCTTGCGTGAGCAGCTTGGTTATAAAGGGGTTATCCTGACAGATTGTATGGAGATGAATGCGATTCAAGAGTTTGCTCCCTACCCCGAAGATGCGGTCAAAGCGATTGAGGCCGGTGTTGATATTGTAATCATTAGTCATACTCCTGAACACCAAAAAGCAAGCTATCAAGCGGCGCGTAACGCTGTAAAAAGCGGTAGAATTAAGATTTCCCGGATTGAGGAGTCGGTTGCCCGAATCAACGAATGGAAAAAATATATTGGTAAGGTAAACAGCCAGTCCAATAGTTCGTTTTGGTCGGTGAAGACATTGGCGGAGCGAGTCATTACCTTGCATGACGATTGTCGCCATTGGCAATTTGATACTCAGCCGTTGATTCTGATTACCCCTGAGATGGGTTCCGCAACCTTTGCAGAAGATTTCACCAAGATTGACCGGTTGGAGACGGAGCTGCGGGAGATGGCGGTGGCATGCGCCCGTTACAATTGTTCCGAAAATCCTTCGGATATCGAAACCGAGGGTTTAATCCAGAGAATAAACTCTTTAGGTATTCCTAAAGTCGCTTTTGTAGTCAGTAACATTTTGGACTCACCCGGGCAGATCCGGCTCATCGAAAAACTTGCCGAAACCAAACAAGTATTATTAATTAGCACCCGCGACCCTAGAGAATTGGTGAACTTCGGGGTCGAATATCCGAAAATTTTTATTTACAGCACGGAAGTCTCAGTTTTAAAGGCCCTGGCTGCGGTTATCAGCGGAAAAATAAAAGCCCAAGGCATTATGCCGATAAGCTTCCATAGCCATTATACGGTGAATTAAGGCTATTCTATTTTGGAAACTTTATTTCATACTGAACAAAATTTATTATAAATATCAAACATCAACAGAATGTCTTCAAAGCAATTGCAGGGTTACTCTGACATGAGGTCAGGTTAAAAAATAAAGAAAAGTCTTTCAGAGTAAAAAACCCTGTCTTTTGGAAGGGGGTGATTGCCTATAGGGAAAAAAATTGACCCAACCTGACGGCTTGCGGCGGCTCAGGTTGGGAATACCAGACAGAGGGACTCTGTCAATAGTATTATTTATATTTTAAAACTGAGGAGGAAAATTATCAATGAAAAAAATTTTTATTTTATTGACTGTGGCATTATTAATGTCCATAACCGTCCCTGCATTCGCCGGTGACTGGAAATTCAGCGGATGGTACGATACAGAGAACACTATCGGTAAAAACTATGATGGCTCCGATCTTAGTGAGTATGCGCTACAAGTGCGCTTGGGCGCTTTCAACCAAATCGCCGATGATCTGAGCGCCACCCTTCAACTTGGGGTCAAATCGTTTTATAAAAATACAAAGGGTAGCGATACTTATTCGGTTGATTATGTTCAAGCCCGGCTTGCTTATGTTACCTATACTCCCAGCGACAAGCTGAGCTTTAGCACCGGCAAGCAAGCTTTCTGGATGGCTAATGGGCTTCTAATGGATGATTTTATCATTGGGGTCAGCGGCAACTATAAAATCACCGACATTACCAGCTTATGGGGTTTTACGGGACGCGCCCAAGGTAACGGCGGCGCCGCCCGTGATCAGTTGGTAAGCGGATTGAGCCTGGATACCAATATTAGTGGATTCGGCCTTGGTTTCCATTACCTGGTCAGTGCCGGAGCAGTTCAGGTTGCCGATTATAAACTGCCGGCCGGTATGGATAGCAGTTCCATCTTCGCCTTTACCGCCGGTTATAATGTGCTTCCAAAATTGAATCTCCAGGTCGGTTATGCGACTCAAACCGGGCTGCCATCCAGCATTACTGTTCCGGATAACGAGTCCTCCGATTGTAAGAAATTCCAAATTTACTACAATGGCATTTCGAAAACCGATCTAATTCTCCAATACTGGAATAGTGGCGGTTACATGTACTGGCCGACTGAGAATGGCAATCATATGACTTGGTGGGGGCATGAATACGGCGGCCGCGGCTTTTCCGGCATCCGTTTGATTGCCGGCTACAACCTTACCAACAATATAACTCTGACTGGCGCTTATGGCACATACTCTCCCTTTAATAAGGCTAGCGGCGAAGACGACGCAACCAAGATTACCGGCGAGGTAACGGTAAGTTTTTGATTGAGTAGGGTGTAAGTAAAGTAGAACGGATTAACACGGGAAAAATTCAAAACTATCCAACCTTGCGGCAGCTACGCTGTGGGGTTGGATGGGATGAATAATCGCAAAAATTCTAATATTAATGGATCCTGAAACTGTTAGTTGTAAATTAAACAGAGAACTTTCCTCCAAAAACTCCTTAAATTTCGGAGATGTTTAAAAAGCATCTCCGCCTTTTGTTGTTTATCAAATGCTGAGGGCTTGTTGATTACGCCTTGTTTGTATTAAAAAAGGGCAGCCGTCCGGCTGCCTTTTCAATACCCTAAATAAACTCCCTTTCGGAAGGGTTTATGGAAACAGTTTATTATAAATCGTATTGGTCAAGGAAAATTCTTTATCGTCGCCATCAATCTCCCAAACCATTACGCCACCGAGATTGTTGGCGTTGATATAATCGCATTTTTCGGCCACGGAAATATCATCGTCATAAGACCACATCTCCCCGGTGGCCGGGTTATATAACCAAGGAACCTTGGCGATATCATCCCGGTATTTTGTCCAACCGTCGGTTGTCTCATAGGTTTTTAATTGGAAGTAGGGCGTATTGCCGCCGGCGATTGGCGGTTCATCCCAGAGTCCGTAAGGCGCTCCTTTATTGCCGGCAAATAATCCATTGTTGCCATCATTGTCCGCTACGCCTTTCCAACCATGACCGTAATATGGTATACCAATATTCAGCATATTGGCTGGAATGCCGCATTTTCCAACCAGATATTTTACTGTATAATCAATGTTGTAGTTATTTTTAATATCTACCGGAGCGGTATCCGATGGGTCATTCGGGTTGGCAAATAGAGCTGAATGATGATTGGTAAATTGATCCCAAGCGCCGTGCATATCGTAAGTCATTACATTAATATAGCTTATGTATTTACTGATTTCTTGGAGATCAAACAAGTCGATTTTATCATACCCGCAAGGGATTGCAATGGAAAGTAATTTCTCTTTCATATTGTTATTGTCAAGAGTTTCGCGAAGGGTTTTAAGCATTAAAGCATAATTGTGTTTATCCTCAGGCCCACCGGGACAACCTAAGTCGTTTTTGTCCCTCGGGTCGGGTCGACGATCAATTCCCGGGTATTCCCAATCAATATCAAAGCCGGAAATCCATTTGTTTTGCTTTAGATAGGCAACACAACTATCCGCAAAAGTTTGCCTGCCTTTTTCGGTAGCCGCCATTGCGTGAAAATTATTACCCTTAGTCCAGCCCCCTACCGAAATAAGAAATTTAACGTTGGGGTATTTTTTTAGATAATAGGCAAAATTAGCCAGATGGCCTTTGACGCCGCTATATACAGCCTGTAAATCCGCCCAAGAGTCGGTTTGGTCAAGCTTAAACTTTTTGTTGACAGTAAAAAACGCATAATTTACATGAGTGATTTTATCCCAGGGAATCTTAGCGGCCTCAAATTTTTGGTGCGCCGGTTGGTAACCGGACCAGTTGGTAAAGTAAATGATAAATCTTTTCCGAGTTGTTTCTGCGGCAATAGGGAAACTATTGGTTAGAATAAGAGCCACAAGTAATGTAACGCAAGAGAAATTATAAAATTTTTTCATTACTCTTCGCCTCCATTCAAATAATAACTAGCGTTATTGGGGAAAATTTCGATATCCGCCCTCCTTTCCGAAAACATGAATGAATTTTGAGCTGCCTAAGTTTAGGGGTTAAGAAATCAATTGAAAAGCGTTTAATTGAATTTTATTTCAATATGAAAAAAAGAGGATTAATTTGGCGGCGGTAAGGGACAATTTAACAGCAAAGGGAAGTTCATTAGCGGAAGGAATCGCATAATATAATTGGGATAAATACTTTTTCAGGAAAAATTCGGTGGTCTTTATTTATTTTCAATATGAAATATAGTGTCTAAAATAACTATACCAATAAAATTTTGCGCTGTCAAGAAGACGATTTTAACCATCGCCCTCCATGCTTACCGTATGACGTCACGGTTAAAACTCATTTTTTATGGGCGCTTAATTTTTTGTAAAAGTTCTTTCAGATAAAGAGAAAATAAGGTATGATATGTAAGGTAAATTATTGAATATGGAAGTACAATCTATTTCCTTACATTAATTACCATATTTATTGTTTAGAATTAATTGAAGGAGGAATGATTGATGGCCAAAAAAGCTACCATAGACGGTAACACAGCTGCGGCCCATGTGGCTTATGCGTTTAGTGATGTTGCCGCGATTTACCCGATTACACCATCTTCACCCATGGCTGAAATCTGTGATGAATGGGCCGCTCACGGGAGGAAAAATTTATTCGGACAAACAGTCCGGATTGCGGAGATGCAATCCGAAGCCGGCGCCGCCGGGGCCGTCCACGGTTCGCTGGCCGCGGGCGCCTTCACCACCACTTTTACCGCTTCCCAAGGCTTGTTGTTGATGATTCCCAATATGTACAAGATAGCCGGGGAACTGATTCCTTCAGTATTCCACGTATCCGCCCGGGCTTTAGCGGCCCACGCTTTATCAATCTTCGGCGATCACGCCGATATCAATGCCACCAGACAGACCGGTTTTGCTTTACTGGCTTCCAACTCGGTCCAGGAAGTAATGGATCTGGCTTTAGTAGCCCATTTGGCCACCCTTGAGAGCAGGGTGCCGTTCTTACATTTCTTCGACGGCTTCCGGACCTCCCACGAAGTGCAAAAAATCGACGAGATCGCTTATGAGGATATGGCCAAACTGGTCAACTGGGAGAAAGTCGATGAGTTCCGGAAAAGGGGAATGAACCCCGAGCATCCCAACCAGCGCGGCACCGCCCAGAACCCGGATATCTACTTCCAGGGCCGTGAGGCTGCCAACCCGTATTACCTGGCGGTTCCGGGAATTGTGGCCGAGGTCATGAAGAAGGTCAGCCAACTGACCGGTCGTAATTACCTGCCCTTCAATTATGTAGGGGCCGCAGACGCCGACCGGGTAATTGTGGCGATGGGTTCAGCCTGCGAAGCCATTGAAGAAACCGTTAATTACTTGAATAAAAAAGGTGAAAAGGTCGGCTTGGTTAAAGTTCACCTTTACCGGCCGTTTGCCCCTGAATATTTCTTACAGGTTTTACCGAAATCGGTTAAGAAGATCGCGGTCCTCGACCGGACCAAAGAACCCGGCTCCTTGGGCGAGCCTTTATATGAAGATATTTGCACCGCCTTCATGGAGAAAAAGGAGACTCCGGTTATTGTCGGTGGCCGTTATGGACTTGGCTCCAAAGAATTCAACCCCTCGATGATCAAGGCGGTCTATGATAACCTGGCCCAAGCCCAACCGAAGAATCACTTTACCGTCGGCATTATTGATGATGTCACCAACACCTCCCTGCCGGTTAAAGAATTGATTGACGCCGCCCCGGAAGGCGTTTTTCGCTGCAAATTCTTTGGGCTCGGTTCCGACGGCACCGTGGGGGCAAATAAAAACTCCATCAAAATCATTGGCGATCACACCGACATGTATGCCCAAGGTTATTTCGTTTACGACTCCAAAAAGTCGGGTGGGATTACCATCTCCCATTTGCGTTTCGGCAAGAGCCCGATTCAATCGACTTACCTAATCGACCAGGCTGAACTGATCGCCTGCCATAATCCCTCTTATGTAACCCGTTACGACTTGCTGGACGGTATTAAAGAGGGCGGGGTTTTCCTGTTAAATTCCCCCTGGAGTCCGGCGGAGATGGAAGAGAAGCTTCCGGCAAGTTTGAAACGGACTATCGCCAGCAAGAAAGTGAAATTCTATAATATCGACGCCGTGAAGATCGCCTCCCAGGTCGGTTTGGGCGGCAGAATCAACGGCGTAATGCAGGCGGCTTTCTTTAAAATCGCCAACGTTATCCCGGTGGACCAGGCCTTTGATTATATCAAACAAGCCATTAAAAAATCCTACGGTAAAAAGGGCGATAAAGTGGTTAATATGAATATCGCGGCTGTTGATAAGGCGGCTGAGGAATTGGAGGAGATCAAGTACCCCGCTTCCTGGGCGACTACCACCACCGGGGCCGAGATTATCGAAGCCGATGTTCCGGAATACGTTAAAAACGTAATCAAACCGGTTCTCCGTCTCGACGGCGACAAGCTCCCGGTTAGCGCTTTCTCGCCGGATGGAACAGTTCCGGTCGGCACCACCAAATACGAGAAGCGCGGTATCGCCATTAAGGTTCCGGTCTGGAATCCCGAGACCTGTATTCAGTGCAATCAGTGCTCTTTTGTCTGCCCGCATGCAGCCATCAGGCCTTATTTGATTAAATCGGACGAAGTTGCCAAGGCTCCGGCCGGTTTTAAGACCAAGGCCGCCATAGGTAAGGAATTTGCCGGTTATGACTTCCGGATGCAGGTTTCTCCGCTTGATTGTTCCGGCTGCGGAAACTGCGTGGACATCTGCCCGGCTAAGGAAAAACCCTTAACAATGGTCAATTTGGAAGAAGTAGCCGATAGGGAAGCCGAATATTTCGGATTCTCCGAAGCCCAGCCGGTTCCGAACATCGACATCAACGCCGATACCGTCAAAGGCAGCCAATTCAAGAGGCCGTTGTTTGAGTTTTCCGGAGCTTGCGCCGGTTGCGGCGAGACTCCCTATGTTAAACTGGTAACTCAATTGTTCGGGGATCGGATGCTGGTGGCCAACGCTACCGGATGTTCTTCAATCTACGGCGGGAGCGCTCCGACCAATCCTTACACCGTCAATGAAAAAGGCCATGGCCCGGCTTGGGCGAACTCCCTTTTCGAGGACAACGCCGAGTTCGGCTATGGTATGAATTTAGCCGTGACTCAACGGAGAAAGAAATTGGCCGAACTGATTCAACAGGCTCAAGCGAACGTCTCCGGGGAATTGAAGACCGCCTTTAACGAATGGCTCGAAGGGAAGGACGACGCCGTTCTGTCCCGGAAAGCCGGCGACAAGATTAAAGGCTTAATTGATCAGGAAGCCAACAAAGCCGGCGGCGAAGCCAAGGAACTCTTAAGGCAGATCGCCGAGATGAAGGATCTCTTCACCAAGAAATCCATCTGGATCTTCGGCGGCGACGGTTGGGCCTATGATATCGGGTACGGCGGGTTGGATCACGTCTTGGCTTCCGGTGAGGATGTCAATGTGCTGGTTCTCGATACCGAGGTTTACTCTAACACCGGCGGGCAATCTTCAAAATCCACTCCTACCGGCGCCATCGCCAAGTTCGCCGCCGCCGGAAAGAATGTCAAGAAAAAGGATCTCGGAATGATGGCCATGGCTTACGGTTATGTTTATGTAGCCTCCGTCGCCATGGGATCCAACAAAAACCAGGTGCTCAAAGCCATGCTTGAGGCGGAGCGATATAAGGGGCCTTCGTTGATCATCGCCTATGCGCCGTGTATCAACCATGGCATCGATATGAGCCGTAGCCAAAATGAAGAGAAGGCGGCGGTCGAAGCCGGATACTGGCCGTTATACCGCTACAATCCCGACTTGGCGCTGGAAGGCAAAAATCCGTTTATTCTGGATTCCAAAGAACCGACCGCCAGCTTCCGTGAATTCCTGATGGGAGAAGTCCGGTACGCGACTTTGAAGAAGCAGTTCCCGGAGGTGGCCGACAGCCTTTACGAAAAGGCTGAGAAGGATGCCAAAGCCAGGCACGAGATGTACAAAAGGCTGGCTAACGGTTGAAAGTTAGTAATTGGAGATAATTGAAAATTCTTAAAAACAAGACCGGCGATTTGTCGGTCTTGTTCCACTTATTCAAGTCATCCGGTTATCATCTTACATAGAGGAATCAAACCTAAATTGTATAATTAGACTCATGGGGATGGAGGATCAATTGATGATTGCTATTGTTTACGGCCGTATCATAACCGTCACCGGTGAAACGATTGAAAACGGCACTGTTCTAATAGACGGTCCATTAATCAAAAAAGTGGGAAAAGATCTTCCTTTGCCTGAAGGCGCTGAGATCATCGATGCTTCCGGCAAATGGGTCACCCCCGGTTTTATTGACGCCCACAGCCATTTGGCTGTTTATGGAGAGCCGTCGGTCTGGGCCAACATGGATCTGAACGAAACCACCAGCCCTAATACGGCTCAATTAAGAGCCATAGACGCCCTTAACCCCGACGATCCCGCTTTTATCGATGTCAGGGCCGCGGGAATCACTACCGTTTATACCGGACCCGGCAGCGCCAACGTAATCGGCGGCACCGGCATAGCCGTGAAAACTTCCGGCCGGACCGCCGAAGAAATGGTAATCCCCGGCACCGAAGCTATGAAGATGGCTCTGGGGGAGAATCCCAAGCGAATCTACGGGGAGAATAAAAAACAGTATCCGGCGACCCGGATGGGGAGCGCCGCCTTATTGCGGGAGGCCCTGGTGGCGGCGGAAAATTACCGCCAAAAAATCGTTCAGGCGGAAATTGAAGCCGGGCAGGAAAACAAGCCTTTAAAAATGCCGGAACGCGACTTAAAAGCCGAGGCGCTCCTGAAAGTGTTGCGCCGGGAGATGAAGGCGCGGATTCACTGCCATCGCAAGGACGACATTTTAACCGCCATCCGGATCGCTGAGGAATTTAACTTGGACTATGTTATTGAACATTGCACCGAGGGGTATAAAATAGCCGACATTCTGGGGGCGAAAGGTGTAAGAGCCACCGTCGGGCCGTTGCTGATGAGCCGCGAAAAGATGGAGATCAAGGAGGTCACCTTGAAAAATCCCGGGATTTTGGCCCGGGCCGGGGTCAAAGTGGCCATTCAAGCAGATGCGGCCTCCGACACTAAATGGCTGCCTCTCCAGGCCGGTTTGGCGGTGCGGGAAGGGATGGAGGAAATTGAGGCCTTCCGGGCGATTACTATTAACGCGGCGGAGATTATCGGAGCGGCTGGCCGGATCGGCAGTATCGAGCCGGGGAAGGACGCCGACATCGCTATCTTTTCCGGCCATCCCTTTTTCACCTATACAGTTTGCGAAAAGACTTTTATCAATGGGAAACTGGTATACGAGAGGACTTCTTAGATATGGGGGAGGGACATGATAACTTTTAAACAAATAACTGCGGCCGATTATGAAATTGTAAAAAGACTCGATAATGCCAGCTTTAAAAAGGGCACTTTATTCCGCTCGGCTGAAAATATCGCCAACCTCGCTTTGGTCGATCCTGAAGGCTGTCTGCTTTGCTTGGATGGCGGTAAGCCGGTGGGCTTTATTTTCTGCCGCACCCACGGTTCCATCGGCTATATAGGGCCGCTGGGAATCGACCCGAATGTTCAGAACAAAGGTTACGGCAAACTTACCGTAGCGGCGGGAATAGACTATCTCCAGAAAAGGAAATGCGAGGTCATCGGTTTGGAAACAATGCCCGAATGGGGGAAAAATATCGGGCTCTATCACAAACAGGGATTTAGGGTCACCCTTCCCGGCCGGGTGATGGAGAAGATAATGCCCATCCCCGGAACCGATCCCAAACTGCCGGAACAAATGCGGCTTGGGAGCAATTTTTCCAAAGATAAAATAAAGACAGTATTGGCAGTGGTTAAGAACTGGACCGGCGCGATATATCCCGGGTGCGATTTCTCCCGCGATCTTCAACATTTCATAGAACATTATCCTGAAAGAATTCTTTTTGTTTTCGATAATAAAAGTCAAGAAGTCGCCGGCTTTCTGGCTTTCCACCCCGAGTTTAACAGGTATGCCTGGGGGGCGGTCAAGCCGGGCGGTAGTGACCGGGAATTATTGCTGAAATTGTTAAACACCGTTGAAGAACTAAACTGGAGCCCCAAATTGACCTTCCGTTTTCAGACCCGCTTTACCCGGGTAACCGATGCCTTAATGGAATGCGGCTATCAGTTGCACTCCGATACCACGTGTATGGTACATCAAAACCATTCCGGCCAGTACAATTCAACGAGCGAGGCTTTGCTCCTCCGGCCCTGGGTCGGCTGATTTGAAATAAGTTCACTCAAAGAAGAGGAATTCAGTAGTCGGCCGGAAGAGGTGGCGATTTTGAACTAGTTATTTTTGTCTATTTTTTTGTTTAGATATGGGTTTTATAATATTTTGGGAAGATTTTTACTGTATAGGCAGGAAAAATATGAGAATCGTTGAATCCTTTAAATTGAATAGAAGCAGGTGATTAAAATGGCGGCTTTGCAAGAATATGCCGGCAATATTACCGAGGAATACCAGCACCTAAAATTCCTAAGTTCGCAAACGAGCGCTGTAGTGAAGTCAATTCAGGAAAACTTCCAGGGCCCACAATACCGGCATGATCTGCAAGGCCTGTTAAATGCCTTTCAGCTTGAGGGAGTACCCGGTGTCAACGAATGGTTTGAACACATGGCCAAGGATTTCGCCTCGCCGGAAGGAATTCCCTTGCCTTTTGCCGAGATTATACAGCATTTTACCGGATTACCGGCCCAGCAAGCGCTGGATTGGCTGACCACCAATCTGACCGATGCGGTGGAAACCGGAGCCGAGGCGGCTATCATGGCTTTTTTCCGTCAAAACCCCAAAGCTTATTCTATTTGTTTGGGGTTGGGAGTAGCCTTCGGATTATATAACAGCAATCCGGTGCTGGTAGCGATGAATGGTTTGTTGTACTTCAGTAAATTGCGGAAAGAGGGACGCCTGCAGAACGGAATTTGGAATACGGCCGACCGTCTTGTCCGGACTTCCTTCGCCATGGTTGACCGGGTTTCGACTTATACCTTTGTAACCAACACCGCGCTGGAGCTGGCGGGCGGCAGTTTGCCCCATTTGACCGGCCAGTTTCTGGATATGCTCGGGCTGGGCGGTAAAGTGGCCAAGGCGGCGGAACTGTCGGCCACAGCCGCCTGCACCGCCGATATCGTTGAAGGAGTGGCCAATTTCGGGATGTCTTTGGTGGTGGGAAAAGCAGTCGGTAAGCTGGTGGACAAGTTCAATGAGAGCGCCAAAGAGGAGATAGCCAAGATTGAACCAGCGGTCGAATCCAGACGACAGCTTATCGAGTTGCTTCAGAAGGAGGTCTCTCCCGAAATACTGGCCCCGGTTATTGAATTGATGAGTGAAAACGGGGTTTACCGCTCTTTATTAAATTAGGTTTTCCATTAAAACGGAATGCGCCGGTCTTCCTGTTTGAGGAGTAGGCAGGCCAGCCACATAAGGAAGTGAATCGGTGTTTTTAGGGGCGATATTCCGCACCATCAAAGGCGGTTACGACGCCGTCACCATTAGAAAAAAGATCAAGGAATATAATGAGGAGCTGTCCAAGGATTTATTGGAATCGTTCCCTCCATATGAACGGTTTTTCGCCCGGGAACGGATGCTGCTGGCCGAATACATGATTGAATTGTCGAAACTGAAAGCCCGAAAACACCGGATCGAAGAGCTATTCGCTTTGCGGGAAAGGATGAACCGCCGGATGAAAGAGGTTGTAGCACAGGCTGAGCAAGAGTTGGAAGCCAGAAATGCCACTAAACTCGATGTGGCAAGAGTAGTCAACAGCCTGCGGGAGCTGTCTCTGGCGATGGACCGCGACTTAAACAGTTGTCGCAAGGAATTTACCGCTGAACAAAAGAGGCTTCTGGATGGACTAAAAGACCTCGACTATAAAATGGCCAAGCTCTCCGGGCGCTTGGAGGAGCAGAGCCAAGAAACGGCCGCGCTTCAGAAAAAAGCCGGTGCGCTGACCGCCGGATTTGAGGAAATATCCAAGGGATTGCGGAAACAGGAGTTGAACTTAACGAAATACACCGGGCTCATCTGGGGGTTCAATATCATCATGACTATTGTTATTATTGTGATAGCTTGTTGGCGGTAAAAAATTTTTAGGTCCGCAATACCGTATAATATGGTATAAATAGTTTTGACTGTGCTAAAAGGATACATGATAGAATTGTAATAATACTAATTTTTAAGCGTAAGGGGGCTGGAAATTTCCGGCCCCTCGCTATTTGGGAGTGATTTTTGATATAATAGGGGCAGAGTTGGTTTCATTCAAATATCTGCTTTATCTCGCTTATAAATTTACTTTGTGTTATACCAGCTCACTTACATTTACTTATTTGAATGGACATTGGTATTGGTATTTTTGGCCACCAGAAACCTGTGACTAACTACGGCTAAAGGCTGCTGGAAAAGTATGGCGAAGACCACCGGGATGGCGGTTAACTCGGCGAAATATTGCAGCGCCATCACCAAACCGGCGGTAATGTTGCGCATGCCGACCGTAAAAATAAAGGTGTTGACGTTTGCGGGGGAGAGTTTTCCTAGTTTTCCGGCTCCGTAACCCAGTAAATAGCCGGAACAGCCCATTATAAACACTAAGACCGTTATGATAGGCAAGGCTGCCTTTAAAAGGTGAAGGGAGTCCCAGGCCACCGCCAGATTGGTGGCGATGACCAGGGCCATCAGGATTTTGGTGGCCGGGCCGTTAAAAAAGCGCCATCCCCGATTGACCTGACCCTTTGAAAAATCATGGACCAGCATTCCAATGATTGTCGGTACAACAATCATCCAGCAGAGGCCGGTCATAAGCTGGGCGAGATTAAAATGGACCAAGCGTCCTATTGTTAATAAAAGGGTGGCCGGGGTAACCAAGGGGGAGAGAATGGTGTCGGCAATGACGGTGGTTAAGGCCAGGGCTACGTTACCGCCGGCGAGTCCGACCCAGATTATCGAGGAGACACCGATGGGGACTGCGGTTCCTAGAATAATTCCCGCTTGTAACAGAGGTTCTCCCGGTAGGAACGATTTGGTAAGCGCCAAGGCAATGATTGGCATGACAATATGCAGCAAAGACAGCATGGCCAGAGTCAGTCCCGGCGATTTTAAGGCATTTTTGAAATCGGCCGAATTGCAACCAAGAGCCATCACAAAAGTAATATAAGCGAACATGTAAGGAATCGCCGGCTTTAAAAAAACTACTTGGTTATGAAAGACCGCCCCGAGCAATAATCCGGAGGCTACCACCAGGAACATCCGCTCTTCCAGAAAATGATTGAGGCGGAGTCCTTCTTTGATTATCAGCCAATGCGCCATTTTATCACCCTTTATTTGGGGAATTCGTGGTAGAAGGGGAAAACACCTGCAAAAAGTTTTGAAAACCCTTGCAAATTCATTTATCCGTCCTATTAAATAGGACATTCTATTTAAAGATTACGTACCGGCTATTGGAGGGAGAAGTTTGGTTACCGCCGAAGACTTAAAAATTTTACCGGACCGGCCAGGGGTTTACTTAATGAAAGATCAAAACGGCCAGATCATCTATGTTGGCAAGGCCATATCCCTTAGGAACCGGGTCCGGTCTTATTTCCAGTCCTCCCGCAACTTAAGTCCCAGAATCCAATCGATGGTTAAGCAGATCGACCGGTTGGAATACATTACTACCAATTCCGAAGTGGAGGCGCTGGTACTTGAATGCAACTTTATTAAGGAGCAACATCCAAAATATAACATCCGTTTGCGGGATGATAAACAATATCCCTGGGTGAAAGTTACCTGGCAGGAGAGTTTTCCGCAGGTTTATATCACTAGGAAAGTTAAACACGATGGGAGTAAATTTTACGGCCCCTACACCGAAGCCGGGGCAATTAGGGAAACTTTGCGGCTGCTCCGACGGATCTTCCCTTTGCGTGGGTGCCGTTTCGACCTGGATAAGGAAAAACCGGAGCGGCCTTGCTTGAATTATCATATTAAACGTTGCCTGGCTCCGTGCCATCAAGGGATCAGTAAGGAGGCTTACCGGGAGATGATCGGCCAGATCTGCCTGTTTTTGGAGGGCCGCCAGGCGGAGTTGCTGCAAAAACTAAGCCGGGAAATGTCGGAAGCAGCGGCTAAACAGGAATATGAACGGGCGGCGCAACTTCGCGATCAGGTACAGGCAATCGCGAGGGTTCTGGAGAAACAAAAGGTCATCTCCGATAATCAGGATGACAGCGATATTTTCGGGATTGCCCAGGATAACCAGGGCTCGCTGATTCAGACATTCCAGGTCCGCCAGGGGAAATTGGTGGGGCGGGATTATTTTCAGGTTGCTGAAGGTTCGGAGACAGATCCCGGGGAGATCCTGGAGGCCTTTTTAACCCAATATTACGACGGATCCGGCTTCATCCCCCGGGAAGTCCTGCTGCCGGTTGCCCTTGAAAACATGGAGACGATTAAAAAATGGTTGTCCGGTTTACGCGGTTCCTCGGTGGATTTAAAGATGCCCCGGAAAGGGGAAAAACTGCAACTAGTGAAGATGGCCGCCGAAAATGCTTTAATCCTTTTGGAACAGGAGCGCAACAGGGAAAAGCAAAACGTTGAGCAGTTGATGGAGGCTATGAACCGCTTAAAACAGGAGCTTTGTTTGGAAAAAACGCCATACCGGATTGAGGGCTTCGATATCTCCAACATTCAGGGGCGGGAGGCGGTGGCTTCGATGGTGGTTTTTGAGAACGGCCTGCCGAAAGGGAGCGATTACCGGCGATTTAAAATAAGGACCATCGAGGGCCCGAATGATTTTGCCATGCTGCAGGAGGCGGTGCGACGCCGCTTTTTAAAGGGGCTTGAGGAACGGCAAACATTGCTGACTGAAAACGGGAAGTTCGCCAAATTTCCGGACCTGCTGTTGATTGATGGCGGGAAAGGGCAACTCACAGCGGTAATGGAGACATTGCGGGAGCTTGGTCTGGAGCATATACCCACTATCGGCCTGGCAAAACAGGAAGAAGAGATCTTTCTGCCGGATCAGGACGAATCCCTTAAGCTTTCCCGGCGCTCGGAAGCGCTTCGGCTGCTTCAAAGAGTCAGGGATGAAGCCCACCGTTTTGCCATCACTTATCATAAATCTTTACGCGATAAGAAAACCGTTTCTTCGGGTCTGGATCGGATTATCGGCATCGGACCGAAGAAAAAGCAGTTATTGTTGAAACATTTCGGGTCGCTGAAACGGATTCAGGAGGCTTCCCTTGAGGAATTGACCAAGGTTCCGGGGATCAATTTGAAAACCGCGGAAAGCATTAAGGAGCAATTGGAACAGGCTTAGCAAATTACCGATTTGTATTGAGAAATAAACCGGCCCCATAGGAATAGAAGATGAGGATTATTGAGAGAGAGGCCAATGATGAAGCCGGTGTTTGCTAGAACGATCTAAAGATCAAAACCATGATTAGAAGAATGATGGTAATCACACCGTTTTATAAAAGCAGACAAACCTTTTCCGGGTTGTTATCCGACTTCCGGTAATTGGCCAATAAAAACAAGCCCAGATAGATAAAGGCGGTGCTCCAGGCGATCAACTGAAGAAGGGTTTTCAGCAGTTGATAATTCATGCGCCACCTCCGGAGAGGGTTTGGAAACGATGATATATTTATATTACTTTGGGTCTTGATTTATGAAAAGGAATAGCATAATTAGGAGGATGGGCAATTCAAGCAGGAAATCCTCTAATCTTCAGCCTGTTGCCGGATGCGGCGTTGAATGTTCCCGGATTTCAGAATAGAAAAATCGTGGATAGTATGTTATATTTAAATGATTGAAATTTAAAAATCTAACATGATGGTGATGAAGATGATACGCTGCATAGCTATGGATCTGGATGATACTTTATTAAAAAGCGATTTGACAATCTCAGCAAAGGATCAGGCTGCCATCCGGGAAGCAATT
Source organism: Bacillota bacterium (assembly GCA_050260935.1). Lineage (GTDB taxonomy): Bacteria > Bacillota > UBA4882 > UBA8346 > UBA8346 > UBA8346. The sequence continues at coordinate 2,763 of JBLNCU010000019.1, read as the reverse complement.
AAAAGAGGAATTAAAGTATTGCTGGCTTCGGGGAGGATGGTGCAATCAATGAAACCCTATGCCAGGATGCTAGGTTTGGATGTGCCGTTAATAGCTTATAACGGGGCCATTATCCAAGAGGCCGTCTCCGGAAAGATTCTATACCACCGCCCGGTGCCCAAAGATTTAGCTGTTAAACTGGTAACGATTTTTCGGGAGGCCAAGATCCATTTAAATGTATATCTTAATGATGAATTATACATGGATGAATTGACCGAGTGGGGAATTAAATATTGCCAAAACGCCGGAGTCACTCCGCATCCGGTTGGGGATGTGCTTCCGTATCTAAAAGAGTCCCATAAGTTATTGGGAGTCGATGAAATAGAAAAAATCGACCGGATTCAACAAAAACTGCGCCGGGACTTCGGGGATTCGTTGCAATTTGTGAAATCAAAGCCTACTTATCTTGAGATCCTGGCCCCGGGCGTCTCTAAGGGATTGGCTTTACAGGAAGTAGCAGCCACCTGGGGGCTGAACCGGTCTGAGGTAATGGCCATCGGCGACGCCCCGAACGATATGTCCATGATTTCCTGGGCCGGGGTTGGGGTGGCAATTGGAAACGCCAGAGACGAGGTTAAAAGAGGAGCTGACCTGGTAGTAGCCGATCATGATCACGATGGAGTCGCCGAAGCGATCAATAAAGCCCTATTTGAAAAGGGCAACTGTTGAAATTATTCATGAGGAGGTTTTCCGGTGAATGTTTTTGACATCATCGGGCCGGTTATGGTCGGCCCTTCCAGTTCACATACTGCCGGCGCAGTAAGGATTGGCATTATTGCCAGGGAACTGTTGGGAGAGCCGCCGCTTTCGGTTGTAGTTAAATTTCATGGCTCTTTTGCCCGGACTTACAAAGGGCACGGCACCGATAGAGCGATTATCGCCGGGTTGATGGGCATGTCCCCCGATGATCTGCGGATCAGGGAGAGTCTAAGTCTAGCCGCCGAAGCCGGGCTAGAATTTTCATTTGAAAGTATCGATCTGCTTGAAGCCCACCCCAACACCGTTTTATTGGAGATCACCGGGGTTTCCGGGAAAAAAGTCACGGTGGTCGGCGCTTCGGTAGGAGGCGGCAATATTCTGATCAAAAAGGTTAACGGCTTAAACGTTGAGTTTTCCGGTGAGTATGATACCTTAATCGTTTCCCATCAAGATGCCCCCGGTGTAATTGCCGCCGTCACGAACCTTTTAGCTTATAATGGTATCAATATTGCCAATATGAAAGTTTACCGCTCCGGACGCGGCGGCGATGCGATTATGATTATCGAAACTGATCAGGGGCTCGGCGAAGAACTGGTGGCGATGATCAGCAAAATGCCCAGGATTACCAGTGCTACAGAGATAAATCCCATTTAACGGGCGGTTAGGAATGATTGGATGTTAAGCTACAATTCCGTTGATGAATTAGTAAAAACAGCTTCTCAAGCGGGGCGAACCATCGCCGAGATTGTCTTGGAAGATCAGGCTCAACAGTTGGAACGGCCTGTAGCCAATCTGGTTGAATTGATGAAATACAACCTGGATGTCATGCGGGAGGCCGCGCAAACCGGTCTGCAGCCTGGAAACCGCTCAGCAAGCGGTTTAAGCGGCGGGAATGCTTATAAATTAAAGCAAGCCTTGAGTAATGGACAACTGTTAGGCGGTGAGATGTTAAACCGGGCTTTGATAAAAGCTTTAGCCGTGTCCGAAGTTAACGCTTGCATGGGAAGGATTGTCGCCGCTCCTACCGCGGGATCTTGCGGCATTATTCCGGCGGTATTGTTAACCGTTGCGGAAGAGAAGCAGATAACAGAGTCTCAAACTGTTATGGGCCTTTTTACCGCTGCCGGGATTGGGCTGGCCATCGCCAAGCAGGCGAGCATCTCCGGGGCTGAAGGCGGGTGTCAGGCCGAGTGCGGGAGCGCTTCGGCAATGGCGGCCGCCGCTGCGGTGGAGATGGTGGGGGGAACTCCCATTATGGCTGCGAACGCTACCGCCTTCGCCTTAAAAAATGTAATGGGATTGATCTGCGATCCCGTCGCCGGGTTGGTGGAAGTGCCCTGTGTGAAGCGGAATGGCTGGGGGGCTGCCAGTGCGCTGGTGGCGGCCAATATGGCTTTGGCAGGAATCGATAGCGTGATTCCGGCTGATGAAGTGATTATGGCGATGAAATCGGTCGGCAATCTGATGGTGACAGCCTTTAAGGAAACCGCCGAAGGCGGGTTGGCGGCGACGCCAACCGGGAAAAAACTGGCGGCGGCCATTTTCGACTCCGGCAATCAAAAATAAACGCCTTAACCGCGAAAAACGGGTAGGGCGTTTTTGATTTTAGGCTAAATCGCATTCAAAATAGTTGGCCGGCTTGCCTATGAATGCTTTCGTGGGACGCTCTCGGGCATTCAAACTTATATATGCGAATACACGGCTAAACGACGAAATTTGGCTGTTTGACCGATTGTTGCAGGAACTGATTGATAGTGGCGATATCTTGATAAGGGGCCGGCGGCGCCGGCATGTAATAGTTTTTGTTCTGGGCCACCTGCCCGATTTGCTGCTGGGATTGCTCGCAGTGGTTCCGCATTTGCAGGATTGTCTGGCGAAGGGCCGGATTACTTGCTTCGGTGGCCGCTTTGGTAAAGTCCACCGCTCCGGTTTTGGCGATGTCCAGAAGATCCAGAACCATTTCGCGTTCAGTATACATTGATATTCCTCCGTTTATTTAAGATAGGAACCCCATTAATGTTTTGG
>JBLNCU010000018.1:0-39000 GCA_050260935.1 Bacillota bacterium | reverse complement strand
TCGGATGTTGCTTGGGTGAGAACCGTGGCGATTAAAATTTCCAAAGCGGAGCCACAGTAAGCCAGGGGACTAGTTTGATGGAGTCGCCAGGGGTCCCCCAAAGCTTTCCTAAGCAGTAAGGCAACTTCGTGAAAACTAATTTCTCGCTTATTGATCTCCATAAACCAATTATATCAGTTTAAAGACCATTTAAAAATGAGAATTTGATAAAGTCAAGCCAAATGGGGCATATTTCTTCGGATTGTGTCATTGTCTGAATTTGCAATTCTGATGGCCTAAATTCCGCGATAACCCGTTAAATTTCTTCGTTTTTTGTCGATTATCGATGAAGGATTTTCCGGACCTACCAAGAATCTTCTCTCACCAAAATAAAATGATTTTAATCTAAAGGAGAGTTTGGGATGGTAAACATTGCCATTGAGCAGAATGAATCCAGTATTCATGAGGAGATTTTCTTGCCTCCATCGGAAATTCAAAAACTTTATGAAATCGCCCAAACCGGGGCGATGCAATCCCTCCATCCTCTGCGGGAGTTTTTAGGCGTCAATACCGATATTCATCTCAATTGTCTATCATTCTTGCCGTTACCGCTGATGATCGATCGCCTGAAAATGTTCTACCCGAATCATTTTGGGTTTCATCAGCGATTTGCCGGGGAAATCGCCGGGGAGATTTATACCTTTTTCCGGGAAGAAGACGCGGCCTTTCTGGTTACTAAAATAACCGGACAACGCCGGCCGAAACACCTTAAGGGCATTAACCGGGTTGAAGTTTCGGTGCTGGCGGAATTGATAAACATCATCTCCAATTCCTTTTGGCGGAGTCTGACCGAAAAAACCGCCTTCAACTGGTGGTTCACCCCTCCCACCAGGATCAACGACCTTTGCCGGACCCTTACCTACTCGGCTAAAATTTATGCCCTGGATTATTTGCTCATTCATTTTGAATACCTGATTCCCAATTTCGAAATCAGGCTCCAGTTTTTGATGTTACCCACTCAAAACACGATCAAAAAAATTCTGGCCAAACTCAATTTTATCGCCCAAACCAACCCCGGCTTATAAAGGGTATTAACCCCCAACCCGGATGGCATAATAAAAAAAACCATCAAAGGAAGGGATAAAATGAAAAACTATCCTGCAAAATGGCTTTCCGTGGCGGTTGTTTTATTATTAGCCTTCTTGGGTTTGGTCCTCCCGGTTTGGAAGAACTCGTCGGCGGCCCCCCAAGGCGATAGTGATCTTTTGGCCAGGGTGATCCGGGCTGAAGCGGAAGCGGAACCTTATACCGGACAAGTAGCAGTCGGGGCGGTAATCTTAAACCGGATTCAAAACTCGCGTTTCCCGAAGACTATAGCTGGAGTTATTTATCAGCCCCAAGCATTTGAATCGGTAAGCAACGGTCAGATAAACCAACCCGCCACCGAATCCGCCCGTAAAGCTGCCAGAGATGCCATGAGCGGCTGGGATCCATCCGGGGGCGCCCTATTTTTCTTTAACCCGGCCAAAGTCGGCGCTCACTCTTATGTTTGGACCCGCCAGATCGTTCAAAAAATAGGGAAGCATATATTCGCTTTATAAGGACCCTGTTGCGTAAAATAAAGAGCCCCCGCGGGGGCTCTTTATTGAATTTTCAGTCTTTTTTCGGAGCGCCGACCGGACAGACATCAGCGCAAGAACCGCATTCAGTGCATTTAGCCGGATCGATTTCAAATTTATCAGATCCCTCGCTAATAGCCTGAACCGGGCATTCGGATTCACAAGCTCCACAGCTGATGCAATCATCACTAATCTTAAAACTCATATAAATTCCCTCCTAGACGGTAATTTAGAAACCTGTTTCTTTAAAAAATATATGATTTCTGTGGTCAATTTCGACTTAAAAATGTAAATTCCTTTAAAAAAGATATTTTCTTTTTGTTAACGAACCGCCGGCGGGGCTTCCAACCCTTTCCTGGACTTTGGCTATTGATTTTTCAAACCGGTTAGAGTATAATATTTTGTGCAATGCGGGTGTGGCTCAGTGGTAGAGCATCGGCTTCCCAAGCCGAGGACCGCGGGTTCGAATCCCGTCGCCCGCTCCATTTATTTACTTCTAGAATATTCTAGGAGTTTTTTATTCTTATTACAGCAAGATTGATTTCCCTTTCGGGACATGATAAAATGAGAAAGTAAGATTCAAAGCTGGCGTAGCTCAATGGCAGAGCAGCGGTATCGTAAACCGCAGGTTGGAAGTTCGACTCTTCTCGCCAGCTCCAACTGTAAGCCCACTTAACTTCAATACTGTTGCCAGCAACTTGCTGGTTATTTTATTAATTGGGCCTTTGAAGAAATATGGAGGTAATATGAAGTTCCTACGATTGGGCTTTTTCATATCCTGTACGCTGTTTTTCCTTCTCTACCCGCCGCCTCTGGAAGCCACCGGCGCCGAAACCGTTAATGTGCCAATCTTATGCTACCACCGGGTGGGTCCGAAGGTAAAAAGCATCTACGACTTAACCCCGGAAATGCTAGAAGCCCAATTGCAATTCTTCAAAGAAAACAATTACCAGCCCATAACCGGAATTCAATACCTGAAGCATCAAAAACACCCGGCTGATTTGCCGGAAAAACCGGTGGTTATGACCTTCGATGATGGCAACAAAGACCATTACACATATGTCTTTCCGTTATTAAAAAAATACGGTTTTGCGGCGACTTTTTTTGTCTACCCCGAAGCCATCGCCGAAAAAAGCGACTCCCAAATTACCTGGGGAGAGCTGTCGGAAATGGCTCAAGCGGGGATGGATATCGAATCGCATACATTTACGCACCCCTTTTTAACAGCAACCGGCACCCGGCCGGATGATCCGGTTTACCTTCGATGGCTGGAGCACGAGTTAAGAGATTCGCGGATTTTGCTTGAACAAAAAATCCAAAGGAATGTGGCTTTGTTGGCTTATCCATATGGCTGGTACAATTGTATAATTGAAACTGAAGCCTTTTTAGCTGGGTATCAAGGGGCCTTTACGGTTAACTGGGGAACAAATTCAGGGAATGAAGACTTATTCCGTCTTAAGCGGCGCGCCGTCTCCAACAATTTAAGCCTTTTTGAACTGGGGAAATATCTTGGTTCAAGATCCTTGCCTTTGGAGATCTTATCTCCCCGCGACACCTCCATTGTTGAGCAGAAACCGCTGATAAAGTTTAGGGTTTTAAACCCGGAAATCCGGAAAGTTAACATTATCATCAGTAAGAATAAAGGGGAAGTGTCCCCCGATGACCGGGGGGTTTTTGTTTTTTCCAAATTTAACATCGCCAAACCCGGTTATTATATGATCATTGTTTCCGGTTATGATCAAGAAGATCAACTATACATAAATTCCTGGGGATTCGACTATCAAAAGTCCGCTAAGCCAGTTCAGTAAAGTAACAATCAACCGGGTTATTGATCAAACCGGCAAATTGAAATCAGTGGATCCACACCCCTTCTCATGCTAACCACATCACTGATGTTTTTAACTTCCTGGTGAATCCTTTTTAGACTCTCAATTCCCAACTTCTCTAAAGCAGCCACTGATTGAGGGCAAAACTGGGTTCCCGCAAGCCTCCCAATCTCCTTCAGGGCCTTCTCCATCGGTTGAGCCATCCGGTAGGGACGGTCGCTGGTCATAGCGTCCAAAGCGTCCGCCACCGCAAAAATTCTCGCCCCCGGCGGAATTTCATCCCCTTTTAGCCCTTGCGGATAACCGGTGCCGTCAAAACGTTCATGATGCGATAAAACAATATCGGCCGCAAATTTCAGAAAATCGATCTCTTGAATCACCCTATACCCTATAGTCGGATGTCTTTTAATATTCTCCCATTCTTCCTTATTGAGAGCGGTCGGTTTAAATAAAATCGAGTCCGGGATACCGATTTTCCCGATATCATGCAAGAGCCCGGCCCAGGCTAACTGTCGCAAATCATCCTCAGCCAGCCCGATTTGTTCGGCTAATGCCAATGCGTAACTTACAACCCGGGCTGAATGCCCCCAAGTGCCATGATCCCGTAAATCCAGCATATAGGCTAAAGCCTTCAAGGTCCCTTCGTAAGTATTATTCAATTGTTCCAGATAGTCTTTTTGAATTTGGAGCTTTTCATTTACTTCCCTATCCAGGCTTAGCAGGCTTTGGCGGAAAAATAGGATCAACGAAATAATGGCTATTGATAAAATTAAAGAAAATAGGAGGAATTGCGAGTTTAACCAGATGTATTTTACATTCTCCCATAGAAAGAAATAAGTGCCGGAGACAAAAAGAACAAAGCATATAACCGAAAATATAGCCAGTTGTAAGAGGGAGGCTTCTTTTTTAATCATAATCTTTTCAGCCTAACAAATAGCTTTTACAGAGACAATATAGCGTTCTAGAGAGTATTTTAAGGGTTAACATCCACTCACCCCTTCTGCTCAACAACTACTGGCTTTATTTAAAAACTGCTTATTTTGTTTTTTGATAATGCTTTTAGGCTATTATGTTATCAATCACAATCATCATAAAATTCACCTTTTTCTAACTTCTCTTCGCCATTAAAAAACAAATTCCTGCTGGCATCGATATTATTGTATTTTTCTCTAAAAATCTTTAAAAAGTATAATTTTCCGGCATAACGTCGATGGTTTTTTATTTAGATCTTTCACTTGAAAATATCTCAAATATTCCTAGCCTCCGTAAGCGGTTGACCACATCCTTGACGGAGGACTCCCCGAATTTTTTCAGGATATTACCAATGTGGGTCCGAATGGTGGAGGATTCAATACATTGGATTTTGGCGATCTCGCTTTTATCTTTGCCTTCAGCTAAGAGGCGCAAGATGCTAAGTTCCGACGGGGTTAACCGGTAAACAATATTTAGCGTGGCCACTAAAGTTGCCCGCTCGGATCGTAAAGCCCGGAACTCCGCCCGGATCATCCTGGCTATTTGCGGTCGCAGCGGCGACATATCCTTGGCCGCCGCCCGGACCGCTTCTAAAATTTCTCCGGCTGAAGAATTTTTTAATACATAATCGCTGGCCCCGGCCTCAAAGGCCGCAAACACCGTATCATCATCACTGAAATGGGTCAAAACCACCGAACGGATCTCCGGCGCTTGGGCGGCCAGGGTTTTAATGGCGTCAACCCCGGCCCGGGGTGTTTCCATCTCCAAATCCATTAAAAGTACATCAGGCCTGGTTTGAAGAGCTCTCTCAACTGCGGCGGAACCGGTGCCGACCGCGTCGACTATCTCCATATCGGGCTCATGGCTTAAAACCATGCTTAAATATTCGCGGATAGGCAGCATATCATCGGCAATCAACAAGCGGATGGGCGATTGTGGCATTTTTCATTTCTCCTGTAACCAATGATGGCCCAGTCTATTTTGGCCTTTATTTAAAAACGGGTTTTTCTAAAGCCGGACCGAGCCCATCCTTGATAGGGTTAAATTTCGGGTAAATATTCCAGCTCCGTTTAACCTCGGTATTGTTTTGGAAATATTTATCTAATTCCCTGTTCCAGAACCGGTCTAATTCTTGCAGTTCCACCCCGGGGTCTCCCCCCCGGCTCAGTAGTTGGCGTAAAACGGTGCAGGGTGTATTTTCAGGCTGTTTCCAACCGGGGAGAATGGGATAGGTAGCCAGGTAATCCTGGTTTAAGCTTTCGGCGAAGGCTCGAAAACCATTTGGCGGGGAGGTATTTTTGATATAACACTTTGCCACCAGCGGATCGGGATCGATGGCGGCGCCTTGTTCATACAGTTTAGCCCTTACTTCATAGCGGTTAAACCATTTAACCACTTCCCAGGCTTCAAACCTGTGGCGGCTTTGGCCGTTGATGCTCCAAAGGCCTCCGATAATCATTGCCCGGGACTTTCCATGAAATTTTCCGTCATAGGTTGGAATCGGGGCCACTCCCCACTTACAGGTGGTTGGGAATTGGGTATTTAAAACACCCACATCCCAGGCTTCCCCCATGAACATCCCTACCCGGCCTTGGGCAAATTGCGCTCTTAAGGCATCATTACTCAAGGTGATGGAGGCCGGGAATAATGAACCTTCTTTTTGCAAGTCTAAAATCAGTTTAAATACCCGGTTGTATCCTTCTATAGCCCATCTTCCCCGCTTCCAATCCCAATAGACCCGGTCTCCGTTAGCCTCTCCCCACTGGCTGGGCATCCATTCCATCCACCAGGAATCGCCGCCGCAAAAGGCAAATCCATAAACCCTTCCCTTCCCAATGGCTGTAATCTCCCGGGCGGCCTTCTTAACCTCTTCGTAAGACCTAGGCGGTTGGTTGGGGTCCCAGCCAATGGCCTGAAATAGATCCTTATTGTAAATCAAGCGGGAATTGATGACTTGAGCCGGTATGGCGATAACGTGGCCTTTATAAGTAGTAACCCCTTCTACCCAATACCAGGAAGGCCATTTATTTTTCCACTCTTGAAAACCGGGTAAATCATCAAACCATATTTGGGCCCCTGCTTTAATAGGATCAGGATAACCGGTGATAAAACCGCTGCTGTATAAGTCCGGTCCCTCCCCTTGCTTTTGCGCTTCTTGAAAAATGGCCGATGAATCATCGCCTAAAAATCTTAAAGATAATTTGATCCCTTTTTCCCGGCCAGCGGTGGAATTAAACTCATTTACCAGTTGTTTAAGAGTATTAGCCATATGGCGGTGATGGGTCCATAAAGAGAGTTTAACTTCTTGCCGTGGCAAAGCCCAAGAGGACTCTAAAAAAAGCCCGCCGATTATTAAGAAAACCCAGCCTATGTGGTTAAAAATTATCTTCTTAGTGAAGCAATCCGTTTTTTTCATCGTTAACTCCAACCTTTTTGCCCTGAAGTTTTACTTTGGATTAGTTAAAGATCGAATTTAATTCTAATTTTATACTAGAATCTTCCAAAATGAAATAGCAAACCGGTTTTCTTCAGTTTCGCAATGAGGAATAAGGCTAACGCCTTAGACGCTAGCCTTATCATTACTTTAACTGATTATAAAGATTAAACAGTAATGTTACCAAGAAAGTAAAAATATGGTCAACCCCTATCCCCCAAATATGGGGAAGGAGTCGACAGTAACGTTTCCCTTATTTCTTTTTCGCTTTCCATTCGTCAAGTTGTTTTTGGGCTTCGGCAATAATTTTGTCGATGCCGGCGGCTTTAAATCTGGCGATTACATCCGGCAAGGTTTTAGGATCAACGGCGCCGCAGATCATCGGACCAACGTTAGTCGTCCACACATTGGAACAAGCCGCCATTTCATTTTTAACCGGAGTGGGGTCGAAATTAAAGCCCAAACTCTTGGCGGAAATGGATGAAGAATTAAATTTCTTGAAAGCATCCCATTTCTTTTCATTCTCACCATTCCAGAAATAGTTCAGGTATTGGTTGCCAAACATCCAGGGAGTACCCGGTTTGTAACCAGAGTTCTCCGCGGTAACTCCTTTCGGATAATCAATGACATTGGCGCTGATTTTTACATAATGCTTGCCCTCAATACCGAAGTTAATGAGGTTGTTGAGGTATTTGTCGGTATTGAACAACTCCAGGAACTTCAAGGCCAAAGCCGGATTTTTGGAGGTCTTGGAGATGGCTTGCATGGAACCGGTACAATCACGGGTCTGAACCACCGGCTGGGTTAGATTGACATCAACGCAAGGAACACCCCAAGAACCGGTCCTTTCTTCATCATGAAATGGTTTTCCGGATTCAATCTTGCAGAACACTTTTCCCGCTTTAAAATCGGTGGTAAAATCGGACATCGTGGCGGCATCGGCCGGGACATAACCGGCTTCGTAATATTTACGGGCCAGTTCCAGGTAATCCTTGAATTCCTTCGTTTCCAACAGGTTGAAGACCTTCATATCTTTACTATCATTGTAAAGCGCGGCCGGAATATAATCATCGCAAATCCGGTCGAAGTCCAGGACCCGGAAGGCGCTTTCACCCTGAAGGTTTTGGAAGGGAATCACGCCGGGTTCTTTCTCTTTAATCACTTTTAACATCGGTTCAAGGTCTGCCAACGTTTTGACGGCGGAGATGTTAAATTTGTATTTATCGACAAAATTCTTATTAAAGGTCACGCACCATTGATGTGCCAACTCTTTGTTAGCCGGTATCGCATAGTTCCGGCCGTCAATCGCCGATCCGGTAATGAATGCCGGATGCAGTTGAGCCCTGGTCTTCGGGGCGTATTTCTTCCAAAGATCGGTGATATCTAAGAAAGCCCCTTTGGCAACATTTACCTTGTAAAGGTTAGCCCACGAGGAAGTAAAACAGATGTCGAAAGGCTCACCGGAAGAGATAATCATCCGCATATGTTCGTCGTAATCATTGCCCCAAGTATAACATTGCAATTTGACCGTGGCATTGAGACCCTTTTTTTGGATGTACTTGCTGGCCGCATCTTCAATCAGCTTGACATCTGGTTGTTGGCCGTTGCCTATGAAATACCATTTGATTTCATAAGGGGCGGCGGCAAAAGTACTCGCTCCCAGTAAAAATACTCCCACCAATAACATTAAGACAGTAATTCTCTTGATGTTTTTCATTTTAAAATTCCTCCTTTTTATTTTTTTATATGCCTTACCAGCGGTTCACTGGTGTTAGCCTTTAATTGCGCCGACCGTCAAGCCCTTAACAAAATACTTTTGGAAGAACGGGAAAGTCAGGATAATCGGGCCTACCCCGATCACTACCATCGCCATCCGGGCGGCTTCCGACGGCATTTTGGCCAGGACATCGGCGGCCCTGCCGCCGATATTGCCGGAATTTTGCAATAAATATTGCATCGAGGTTTGGAGCTGGTATAACAAATAAGGTAACGGCGCTAGATTGGGATTATTAATGTACAATGCCGCCAGAAACCAGTCATTCCAATATTGAACCATTGAAAATAGAGCAATGGTGGCGATCCCGGGCAAGGCCAACGGAAAAACAATCTGAAAGAAAACGGTAAACTCACCGGCCCCGTCGATCTTCGCCGATTCAATCAAGGAATCCGGAATATTGGTTTTATAAAAAGTCCGCAGAATAATTACTGAAAAGGCATTCATCAAGTACGGAAAGATCAGCCCCCAAAGGTTGTCTTTCAAATGGAGAACATTGACCCCGATTAAATAGGTCGATACCATTCCGCCGTTGAACAACATAGTAAAGACCAGAAAAAAGGTGAAAAAACTTTTATATTTAAAATCATTCCGCGATATTGGGAAGGCATATAAAGCCATCACAATAACACTCAGCAGTGTCCCAACCACCGTGACCAGGATGGAGATGCCATACGCCGTAACCACCTGGGGAGTATTATTAAAGATGTATGTGTAAGCATAAGTGGTTAACTTTTGGGGGATAAAACTGTAACCCTTTATCGCCAGCATCTTTTCCTCGGTTAGTGAAGCCGAGATAATCAGTAATACTGGCACCAGGCATAGAAACCCGTATACGGATAAGATGATGTTTAATAAAGTATTGGAGCCCTTTGGAATACTATTTAACCTGTTAAAATCCTCTTGATCTTTCCTGCCCATGAATTTGCCTCCTAAATCCATTGATATCCAAATGATCAAAATATTCCAGCCTCAGGATGAATTTTTTTCACAGCCAAGTTGGCGGTTAAAATTGTAATGAATCCCACCACGGATTGGAAGAACGCCGCCGCCGACGACATCCCGATATCTCCATTCCGGAGGAGAGTATTATATACGTAAACATCAATCGTCTGGGTAACTGGAGCCAGCATACCCGCATTCCGTGGCACCAGGAAGAAAAGCCCCAGGTCGGTATTGATAATCCTACCGACAAAGATCAAGACCATAACGATGATCACCGGCGCGATTTGCGGGATGGTGATCCGGAAGATCTGCTGCCATCTACTGGCGCCGTCAATCCGCGCCGCCTCGTACATTTCCTGATCAATAGTGACGATGGCCGCCAAATAAATAAGGCAGTTATGGCCCACCCACTTCCAGGCGTTTACCAGAATAATCACCAGCGGCCAGTACCTCGGTTCGGAGTACCAAAAAACCGGTTTGATTCCGAGGAGCTTAAAAATGGTCATGTTTAAAAACCCCTTATCCGGGCTTAAAAAAGCATAAACCAGATAGCTGAAGACGACCCATGAAAGAAAATGAGGCAGGAACATTGCGCTTTGATATAACCGCGAGAGCTTCTTATTGTAAATCTCGTTAAGCATGATGGCGAAGGCGATTGCAATAACCGTGCACGAACCGATAAAAGCCAGATTGTAAAGTATGGTATTGCGGATCATGGTGTAGGCGTCCGGAGTGCTAAACATAAATTCAAAGTTTTTAAACCCGGCCCACTCGCTCTTAAACAAGCTGGAAAAGAAACTACCATCGTAAAACCGGAAGTTTTTAAAGGCGATAATGATGCCGAACATCGGCAGGTAATTGTATAGCAATAAAATTAAGGCTCCGGGCAGCAGCATTAAAAACAAGGCCCGATTCTTCCTATACTCGTGCCGAAACCCGGTAACTCCGGGCGCTCCTGCCGTATGATTGGCTTTAGTAATACGCATCGTTCGCTCTCCTATCGTTAATAAATGGCTTGCCATCCATGGTTCCAAAATATTATGCCGTTTGGAGAAAACTTCAATATTTTTTCCCCCTCCCTTAATTATCCTGCAGAATAAAAAAACGCCTAGGGGGAAATTTCCTAAGCGTTTTGGAGGTTATTTAATTAAAAATTTTATTTGGTGTTGAGATTTTCTCGACAGCGGAGTACTACTTCAACTCTAGTCCCGGTTCCCGTTTTGCTCTGAAGGTTAATAAAACCATGGTGGGCTTTGATCACCCGGTGGCAGTAGGTTAAACCCAGTCCCCAATTGGTTTTTGCCGGTTTAGTGGTATAGAATGGCCTAAATACTTTATGGAGATTTTCTTTAGGAATCCCCGGACCGTTATCAGTAACCCGGACAAATCCCCATTCATATTCGGCGCCGGTTTCAAGTAATAATTTCGGTTGTTCCCCATTTGAGGGCCGTTCATTAAAGGCATCCAGCGCGTTTTGGATTAAATTCTCCAACACTTTGACCAGGTTTTCGTAATCGCCCCAGGCGTAGATAAGTGAAGTGGAGTAGCGTTTCGTTAAAACAATTCCCTCTAATGAGTAACAACAACCGCAATTTTGGAGGGCCGCTTCAACCAATTCTTCCAAGCAAACCCAGTGCGGATTAACCTGTAACCGTTTGGCCTGGTTATGCAGTTTATCCAGACCGGCCAAAGAATCCGTGCAAATATCAACGGCCGACTCAATCTGGATTCTGGCCTTGGCCACCTCTTCCCCTGGCAACTCTTTCAATTGCATCATAGCCATATTCATCGCCATTTGAACCGCAAGAAACCGGTTTTTAAAAGAGTGAAGCGCCAGGCGGACGGCTTGATTAGCCAGATTAATCTGCTGATCCAGTTTTTGAGTCCCAATTCTGGATGTCCCCAGGAATCCGTAACGTAAAATCGCCAATAAAACCATACTTACGGCGATGAGTGTCGCCAAAGGGATGGCTCTCAAATAAAAAGAATTAAAAACGGGATATTTTGAGCCCAGCGGTAACAAAGAAGTGGCCATTGTATATTCATTGAGAACCGAACCCCGGCCCAAGCAACAAAGCAGGATAAAGAAGACGGTCAGGACGAGCATGCCAAAACCCACGCAGAGGGCTTGAACCCGTTTTTGGAGAATGGAAGAACTGAAAAAGACCAAAAAAATCCGGCGCACCGACCAACAAAGAATAATAAATATCAATCCGAAGGCCGCGATATCGGTGACGGAAAGTTGTTGTTCCCAACGCCCCCGGGCAGCCGTGTTGTTTAGTAAAACCGCTCCCCGCATATAAACCCCGTAAAGGTGCTCGGGGTCAAAATTCCAGCCGAGAAAAACTACGCTTAGCGAAAAAAAGAACAGCCAAAAAAGATCCGGATAATTCCAGCGTTTAAAGGAATAAGAGAAGGCAAAACCGACCATGGCAATGATAAAACCAATGACGCTCCATAACCGGAAACGCATGAAATCGTAGAGCGATAAATTCTCCAACAGGCGCCAGGCCCAACTTGGCTGGTCCAACGGCAGCGAGAACAATCCATCCAGCTGATAATTTCCGAAACGGGGGATTAATCCCGCCAACCCCACAATGCAACACCCAAAGGTAAAAAGAATCAGGCCCAGCCAGACTGCTTGATAACCGCGGAGCACCCGCATGACCACGAAAAGGGCAAATATCAGGAAGATCATGGCGATAAAAAGCATGATAAATCCTCCTAACTGCCTTAATAAAATCTAATTTTGATTATTGATCACTATTCTTCGGCTTCTAAACCATAGACTCCTTCTTTTGTTAAATATTTCATTTGATATTGACTTTATAAAAGAAAAACCGGTATAATGACATCGATGTCAAAAAAATAACTCCGCAAATATCATTATTAGCTTGATTGGAGGTTTTCCTATGAAATTCGGCTATTTTGACGACCGCAATAAAGAATATGTAATCACTACCCCGGAAACCCCAGCGCCCTGGATTAATTACCTTGGCTCCCAAAATCTGTTCGGGCTCATCTCCAATACCGCCGGAGGATATTGTTTTTACAAAGACGCCCGTTTACGCCGGATTACCCGTTACCGCTACAATAACGTCCCATTGGACTGTGGCGGCCGTTACTTTTATATCAATGACGGTAGCGATATCTGGTCGCCTTCCTGGCAGCCGGTTAAAACCCCGTTGGATCAGTACGAATGCCGCCACGGGATGGGTTATACCAAAATAAGCAGCGCGAAAAAGGGATTGCGCTTTGAATTGCTCTTCTTTATACCCTTGAATCATGATTGTGAGATCCACCGGGTAAAAATCGAAAACACCAATGCTGTTCCTAAAAGAATCAAACTCTTTTCTTTTCTGGAGTTTTGTCTTTGGAACGCCTATGATGACATGACCAATTTTCAACGCAATTTCAACACCGCCGAGGTTGAAGTTGAGGGCAGCGTCATCTATCATAAGACCGAGTACCGGGAACGCCGCAACCACTATGCTTTTTACGCTGTAAATCACCGGATAAGCGGGTATGACACCGACCGGGAATCATTTATAGGCCTTTATAACGGTTTTCACAACCCCCAAGTTGTCTCCAATGGTAAAGCCAACAATTCAATCGCCGACGGCTGGTCACCGGTTGCCTCCCATTTTTTAGAGCTCAATCTTGCCCCCGGCGAAAAAAAGGAGTTAATTTTCATTTTGGGCTATGTCGAAAACGAGGAAGCCCGGAAATGGGAGCGGCCGGGTATCATCAATAAAGCCAAAGCGGGGCAAATGATAGCAAAGTTCTCCATTGGAGGCCGGGTTGATTCCGCTCTAAAAGAACTGGCCTATTATTGGGGTGATATTCAAGGGGTATTTACCATCACCACTGATGATGAGAGACTAAACCGGATGGTGAACATCTGGAATCCTTATCAATGCATGGTTACATTTAACCTCTCCCGCAGCGCCTCCTATTTCGAATCCGGGATCGGACGGGGTATTGGATTCCGGGATTCCAATCAGGATCTGCTCGGTTTTGTCAGCATGGTTCCGGAACGGGCCCGGGAAAGGATTTTGGATCTGGCGGCTGCCCAATTTCCAGACGGCAGCGCCTACCATCAATTCCAACCGCTGACCAAGAAGGGCAATCAGGAGATCGGCGGCGGTTTTAACGATGACCCCTTATGGCTTATCTTCTCCGTAGTGGCTTATATCAAAGAAACCGGAGACTACAGCATCCTGGAAGCGAAAGTGCCTTTTGAAAACGATCCCTCACCTGCCCCCAATCTTATGGAACACCTGCGCCGTTCCCTAAATCACGTACTGAACAATCTGGGGCCGCACGGCCTGCCCCTGATCGGCCGGGCCGACTGGAATGACTGTCTTAATCTGAATTGTTACTCAGTGACACCCGATGAATCATTCCAAACCTGCACCAATAAGGAGGGCAAAACCGCGGAATCAATATTGATTGCCGGGATGTTCGCTTACATAGCCCCTCAGTACGCGGAACTTTGCCGCCTCCTGAATTTAAACCAGGAAGCCGAGGAGGTTTTGAAACAGGCCGAAAAGATCCGGGAGGCCATAGTCAAACACGGCTGTGACCGCGACTGGTTTTTGCGGGCTTATGACGACAGCGGCCGGAAAGTCGGCGGCATAGAAAACGAGGAAGGCCAGATTTTTATTGAACCCCAGGGATTTTGTGTAATGGCCGGCATCGGCCTGAATGATGGCTTTGCTCTGAAAGCCTTAGAGGCAGTCAAGAGCCGCCTGGACACCGCCCACGGCATCCGCTTAGTTAACCCGGCTTATTCAACTTATCATTATGAACTGGGGGAAATAACTTCCTATCCCCCGGGTTATAAGGAAAACGCCGGCATCTTTTGCCATAACAACCCCTGGATTATGATTGCCGAAACAAAACTTGGCCGCGCCGAACAGGCTTTCGAGTATTATAAAAAAATTGCTCCGGCGTACCGCGAGGAAATCAGTGAGCTGCACCGGATGGAACCATATGTCTACTCCCAAATGATTGCCGGCAGCGACTGTAAATCCCACGGCCAGGCTAAAAATTCCTGGCTGACCGGGACTGCGGCGTGGAATTACGTGGCTATCACCCAATATATTATCGGAATCCGCCCCGATTTTAACGGTTTGCTGATCGATCCCTGCCTGCCCCCGGAGATAAAAGAGATAAAAATAAAACGTCTTTTTCGCGGCGTTGAATACCGTATTCAAATAACGAACAAATGCTCCGGCAATTACCGTTTAACCGTTAACGGCAAGGAGATGGCCGATAAGTTAATTCCAACCGGGATCTATGCCAACGTAGTCAAAGTATATTGCCAAACTTAAGGAGACGAGTGAATTAAGATGTCCACCCTCTATGATGTGGCCAAACTGGCGGGCGTATCCCCGAAAACCGTCTCCCGGGTTTTTAATGAAAGCCACTTGGTAGCCGAAAAAACCCGGCAGCGGGTAATGGCGGCCGTGGAAAAGCTGGACTATCATCCTAACGCCATTGCCGCCAGTTTAAAAAAACAGCGCACCAATATTATTGGTTTTGTGGTCCCCTACGGGTCGGACTTTGTTTTCCAGGACCAGAACATGATGGAACAAATTCGGGGCGCCCATGATCTCTTAACCCGGGAAGGCTATGAAGTCTTGATTTCTGCCCCGGTTGACAAAAAGGACGCCCTGCAAGAAATCCTTCGCCTGGTTAAACGGAGGAATGTGGATGGGGTAATTCTCTATCCATCGGCCGGAGTCGACCGCGTTATTAAGGAATTTAAGGAGAAAAACTTTTTTTATGTTACCCTAGGGCTCTGTTTTGAAGAACAACGGACTAATTTTGTCGATGTTAATATAACGCCGGGGGCTTACGCCGCCGCCAAATATTTAATATCTTTGGGCCACCGCCGCATTGGCGTTATTAACAAACCGTCCAACTTTTTTATACTCGAAAAAGACGACTTATTACGAGGTTACCGGGCCGCTTTGGAGGAGGCCGGAATTAATTACCAGGCTGAGCTGATTTCGGAGGGAGATTTTACCTTTGAAGGGGGATACCGGGCTTTTCAGAAACTCAAAGCGTTAAATCCAAGTATCACCGCTGTCATTTGTTCAAGTGATCCGATGGCCTACGGCGCGGTCAAGGCGATTTCCGAAGCCGGCTTAACGGCAAACCGTGATATTGAAGTTATTTCCGGCGACAACCTGCCGCTTACTCAAAAATTATATCCCTATATGAGCAGCCTTCATAACCCCGCATACGAACAAGGCAGGCAAGCCGGAAAGATGATTGCCGCAGTTATCCGCCGGGGGGTGGAGATCCCCGGAATCACCCTCGATACCGAATTTGTTATCCGCAATGAAAAATTGTAAAGGTGGATCAATTTTATGATAAAGGGCAAATATGGGTATTTTGATATTGGCCGCCAAGAATATGTAATCACTCTCCCCCAAACTCCCACTCCTTGGATTAACTACTTGGGAGATGGAGATTATGGGGGAATTATCTCGAACACCGCCGGTGGATATAGTTTTGACCGCGATCCCCGGTTTAAGCGGGTGCTACGCTATCGCTATAACTCGATTCCCGAGGATCAACCCGGCCGGTATATCTATATTAAGGATGAAGAAAGCAAAGACTTCTGGTCAGCCACCTGGCAGCCTGTAAAAAGCGCTTATGATTTCTACCAATGCCGTCATGGTTTGGGTTACACAGTAATCTCCCAAGAAAAACAAGGAATTTTCAGCGAAGTAACCTATTTTGTGCCTCATGGCCAAAAGGTAGAACTTTGGCGCCTTAAATTGAAAAACCAATCCGGCCATGCCCGCAGAATAACTCTTTTTACCTATGCGGAATTCTGTTTTTTTGATGCGGTCAAAGATCAACAAAATGTGGATTGGGTTCAACAGATCCAACAAGGCGCTTATGAAGACAACTTCATCTTTTGGAACGCTTTTATGAAGACCTGGGACTATATTTTCATGACCGCCAGTATTCCCCCGCATTCCTTCGATACCAGCCGGGAAAGCTTTGTTGGGAAATACCGCGATCTGGCCAATCCACAGGCAATTGAACAAGGCTGCTGTTCCAACAGCCTCGCCCAACGGGGAAACGGCGTCGGCGCTTTTTGCCATAAACTTGAGCTTGCCGCCGGAGCCGAAGCCGAACTAATTTATGCGCTTGGCACCGGTTTAAATAAGGAGCAAGTCAAATCCGGAATACCCGGACTCTTAGCCCCGGAAGCCGTCAATCAATTATTTGCCGGATTGAAAGAGTACTGGTCCGCTTATCTGAGTTCCTGTCAAGTAGAAACGCCTGATCCTATTCTCAATTTAATGCTGAATACTTGGAACCCGTACCAATGCAAAACCACCTTTAACTGGTCCCGTTTTGTATCCCTTTATCAATTGGGTATCAACCGCGGCATGGGTTTGCGTGATAGCGCCCAGGATATACTGGGAGTGGTTCATGCCGTCCCTCAACAGGCTCGGGAGTTGCTGATTCGTTTAATTCATTGCCAGTTTGAGGATGGCCACGCCTATCACTTGTTTTATCCTCTAACCGGTGAAGGAACAATGGGTGAAGCTCAAGGCGGCAAATACAACTGGTACTCTGATGATCACCTATGGTTGATTGAAGCCACCGTAGCCTATCTCAAAGAGACCGGCGATTTCAAATTTTTAGATCTGGAGCTTGAATATGCGGAAGGAAAATCTAAAGGATCCGTTCTCGAACATTTAGTCAAGGCAATTAAATTTACCGCATCCCACCTTGGTGAGCACGGCATTCCGTTAAATGGCTTTGCTGATTGGAACGATCCCTTAAACCTTGACCGTGGAAAGGGCCGGGCCGAGTCGGTTTGGACCGGGATGCTCTTCGGCAGGGTCTTGAACCACCTGGCCGAACTATTTGCTTACCTCAAACGGAAAGAAGAAGCTGAATTTTACCGGGACTTATTTGAAAAAATTAAATCAGCCGTCAATACATATGCCTGGGATGGCGATTGGTATCTTCAAGCATTCGACGACGAAGGCCGGAAGGTGGGTTGCAGCGCTTCCACTGAAGAGCAAATCTTTTTAAATCCCCAATCCTGGTCAGTTTTATCCGGAATCGCCAGTATGGACCGGGCCAAACAAACTATCGCCAAATCAATCGAGTTATTGGACACCGAATTTGGTTTGGTTTTACTCTACCCCGCCTACAAGGCTTTCCGGGAAGACCGCGGAGGTATCTCCACCTATCCACCGGGCGCTAAAGAAAACGCCGGCATCTTTGTCCATACCAACCCTTGGTTTATTATTGCCGAAATTATGCTGGGAAATATCGAAGACGCATATCAACACTACCGGAAGATCATTCCCGTTTATAAAAATGCAATACCTGACCGCCACGAAGTTGAGCCCTATGTATATTGTCAGAACATTTTAGGGAAAGAACATCCCCAATTTGGTTTGGGCAGAAACTCCTGGTTGACTGGAGCAGCCGCCTGGGCTTATCTGGCCGGCGTCCAATATATTCTGGGAGTCCGTCCTGATTATGATGGGCTAGTAATCGACCCTCAAATTCCCCCGGATTGGGATGAATTTAAAGTATGGCGGCGTTTTCGCGGGAAAGAATTAGCGATCCGCTTTACCCGATCCCAAGAAAAATATATCCGCCTAAATGGGGAGCGGCTGCCTGCCAACAACCTAATTCCCCTGGCTTTACTCAATGGTAACGACCAATTTAGCATAGAGGTCGGTTTTTAAAGCTCAAATAGTTCCATCGTTCCCCTCCTCGAAACCGGTTCGTTATTGGGACAACCAAAACACCCCGGTTTTTTTGTTTTTTTGGCAAATTGAGGCTTCTTTGTTAAATTTACCTCTATTACCCTTAGTTCCCTAAAGGTTTGAAGAGTTTGTTAGCGAAATCTTGTTCCACCAAAACAGTTGGGGGTTGGGAATTTTGGGGGATATTTGCTCCGTGCTTAAAATTTAACCACTGAAAGGAGAATGAACATGAATCGCATTTGGAAAGGATCAATATTCGGCTTCATAGTAATCGGCTTACTGGCTTTTAGTATCATACCGGCTTTTGCTTCCACCAGTTGTCCGGCGACTAAATCGTTTTACTCCTACAATGGGACCTTTGGTTTCTATATCCCCGGCTCTTTCAGCACCCGGTTTGGACGGTATTTTCAGCCAACCACCCCAACGCCGGCCAAACCGACTGTCCCGGTAACACCAACCCAGCCGACCACTCCGCCGGCCAAACCGACTGTTCCGACAGCACCAACCCAACCGACCACTCCGGCAAACCCGGCCCCGTCAAATCCGGCCACCGGTTTAACCAGTGAGGAATCGAAGATGGTGAACCTGGTAAACCAGGAACGGATGAACCAAGGCATCAAGCCGTTGTCGGTAAATATGCAACTGGTGAATTTAGCCAGGCTAAAGAGCCAGGATATGGTGAAGAACAATTATTTCGATCATACTTCCCCCACTTACGGATCACCGTTTGACATGATGCGCAATGCCGGTATCAAATACACCACCGCCGGTGAAAACATCGCCGGGGCCGCGACTACCGAGAGCGCTCACCAAAACTTGATGAACAGCCCCGGACACCGGGCCAATATCCTCAACCCGAGCTTTAACCAGGTTGGGATCGGAATCGCCCAAGGAAGCCCGTACGGCAACATCTTCACCCAAATGTTTATTGGTAATTAATAATCCCGTGATTTAGAAGATGCTTAGCGAATAAGAGGCCATTCCGGAATACATCCGGGGCCTCTTTTTTAAGATTCCTGACTGATTTCAACGCAGATTACCATTGACTATCCTTGAAACCTCCGCCTTCGGAGGGGAAGAGTTAGCTTATTTCTTCCCCAAAACCCGCCAAACCCTTTGCCAAAAAATCCCGCCGCGCCATAAGAAATTCATCAGCAACCGGGGGAGCCAGCCCATTATCTGCCAAAACTTTTTAAACACCGGAATAAACAGTCTGCTAAAAAAGGTGTAATAAAAAACCAAACCTATAATGACGGCGATCCAAACATAAACCCGGAGCTCCAGCCAGGTCCCCCAGTATATCAAAGGAACAACCAGAAAAGCGGCAAAGATCCAAAAAAGAATATCCCCCACCATATCAATGGTTTTATTGACCTTGATCTGGCTCCGGAAAACCCGGTACAGATCAAAAAAACCGCCGAACACCATCCCGGTAAAGAGGAGAATCAGCAGCGCGCTCAGTTGGAAATTGACATAAGCCATCCTCTCTCCCCCCGCTTCAATGTATGCGGCGGAGAGGATTTTTAGACGATACTCAAACCCTACTTCCCAAACAACTTCTGATTGGCCCACCAAAAAAGGATTAACCAGCAAAGAAAGGAGATACCGAATAGAACCTTCAACCCCCGCTGCAAATAAAGGGTCAAATCCAGTTGCTTGGCTATGGTTTCTTTCCGTAGATCCTGCCAGAAGCTGAGGGTTTTTTGGACGTAACTCTTGGTCTCCTTGTATTTAGGAGACAATCCTGGTTTTACATTGGAAATCCCGGCGTTGTAAGCCTCCAAAGCTAGATCCACCCGGCCCTGGAACCGGTTCAGCAGGTCTTTAAAATACTTTACTCCTACCTTGATATTGGCCTCCGGAGAATAGATGCACTCTCCTTTATGGCAGAGTATACGATTGCTGTGCCGGCCAGAACAGGGCGAACTCCCCCGGTACTCCTGCCAAACATCCGGCATGATCTGCATGATCCCCCGGGCTCCTTTGGAGGAGACGGCCGTAGCCGAGAAATTGCTCTCCGACTTGACGATGGCAAAAATCAAGTTGGGATCGACATTATTCTCCAGGGCATTGGTGTTGATCATCCGGATAATCGGCTGCAAATCCCCGGATAATATCTCATTATCCTCCGTAATGGCCGCCATCATTTTCATCGTTTTCACCATGGGCGCCTCAGTGACCAGGATTCCGGTGCCGGTTAAGCCCAGGATAACGGAGTTAAATAAAAAAAAGGCGAACAACCAGCTACGGTCGAGGGAATCCTTGCGCCGGAAAGAATCGGCCAAAATAACCATCGGACTTAACAGAAATTTTAAAGCAATAATAATCCAGCGTTGCAAGCTTCCCGGGCGGTGTCTTCTCCTTTTCCCGGGCGACATAGAAATACCGGCAGGCGGCATCATGACACCTCAAAATTAATAACGGTTTCCGAAAACGTCCAAAAAATATGAGACCGTTATTTACTTCGGTGAATATTTGGAAACTCCTGCCCGCTACCCTGGATAAAAGGCCTTTGATTGCAGCCCCGGGGGAGCTAATCCTTGATATTATTTGAATAAACGCCCCAGAAAACCTTTGCCTTTTTTTAAGTGGTTTTCCGCGTTATAGATAAGGGCGACAATCTCCCCGTCCACTAAAACCTTTCCCTGATCCAGGTTGAGCTGCTGAATATGCAGACCTTCCCCTTTAATCTCCAAAACGCCCGCGCTTGTTTCCAGGATGATCTGCTCCTGATTATAACTCCCCAGATTATTTACACCTTCAAGAGCCAATTGAGCCCGGTTGGTCAAGGTTAACTGGTGCGACAGCTCCGCCACTTTTTTCTTCTCCTCCATTACGCCCACTCCTTCCCCGGAAAGCTATTAACACCGTCTACCTAAAGATGAGCTTTTTTTGATAGCGCCAAAACACCATCAAAACTAAAATATTCCTTAACCCCTCCGGTGATTACAGCCATTCCGGAAAATAGCAAAAAATAAAAAGGGCCCTGTCAGCCCTTTTAATCTCAGGCGCTTATCAAAAGTAGTCACCAGATTTTCGAAACAACGGTCTTCGGATAATAGTACCTGGCAATCTGCTTGGGCGATCTATTCTCTTTGGCTAAAGCATAGGATCCCCACTGGCACAAACCTACCCCATGCCCAAATCCCCTGCCGCTGATGGAGATTCTCCCGGGGCTATTCTTTATTTGATCGGATAACCAAATGGAACGCATTTTCTCCGGTCCGACATTTAACCGGAGATCGCCGCCGGCCACTTCCGCCGAACCCGAGGCGCCGGTGAACTTTAATAAAGTGGCCCGGTTGGTTTGCGGGCTCCGCTTCACAATCTCCAGCTTTTTGACTTCACCAATGGGTTTAATGCCCAATTTGGTTAAAGCAGCGTTGATTTCGGCTGTGGTAAGGTCGGCCTGCCAAAAGAGTTCGGTTTTGGGAATAGCCTTCTCCTCCGGACATTTTACCGAACTTATATAAGGAGGCTCCGGTCCCTTATAAGCAAGCCCTTCACGGGCATAGTCGGTTACCCCTCCGCAACTGGCCGAATACCAGCCTTTGATATACCGGTTTTTATAAGTAAGGACCAAACCCTTGGTCATGGCTACCGCCCGGCGAATGGAAGGAGTAATATTGGCAGCGTTGTAAGCTTGAGCCTCTTTTTCATCGGTGGAAATATCGGTCCCATGGATGCTCCGGGTCCCTCCCCGGGCCAAGAACTCCATTGTAAAAGTCCGGGCGATGATTGCCTGGGCCGCATAGGCGTTTAAGGGCCATCCCGGTTTCATCTCCCCCGCCACCACCCCCAGTAAATACTCCTCAATATCCATCCGCTTCGTTTCCCCGGTCGCTTTTATATAAACGGATATTTCGGGGGGCTTGCCGAATCTGTTGACCATGTTTTTGAACAAGACCCCTTCTTTGCCGGGGCAGCCGGAAACAACCAGGATAGCTGCTAAAATGAGTACTGCCAGCAATTGAAGTTTTTTACCCATTAATCCACCTTCAAATTATATAGTTTCATAGCTAGCATCTCAATTTCAGCGTGTTTTATACCGCTTTGCATTCGCCAAGTAAAACATGTAAAATGGAGGTTTGACTGAAGTCCGTTCTTCTTTTCCTATTTAGCTCTCTCCCAGAGCTTGTCCATCTCCTCCAAAGTCATCTCGTTTAACAACCGTCCTTCTTTGGCGGCTTCGGTCTCCATGTAATGAAACCGCCGAATAAATTTGGCGATTGTCCTCCCTAGGGCCAGTTCGGGATTGATATCTAGAAAACGGGCCACATTCACTAAGGAAAACAAGATGTCCCCGAGCTCATCCTCCAGCCGGTCCCACTCGTAACTGCCTTTCAAAGGCGTTTTCTTGCTGTTCAAGACCGCTTCAAACTCCCCGAACTCCTCTTTAGCCTTATTCAAGGGTCCTTCCAAATTTCCCCAGTCAAAACCGACTTGAGCCGCTTTATGTTGCAGCTTCTCCGCTTTCAGCAAGGCCGGCAAATCTTTAGGAATCCCGTCAATAGCCGAGCGGCGCTCCTCCGGTTTTTCCCGCTGCTTAATCTTTTCCCAATTCTCCAACACCCCGGCCACTCCCGCCACTTCGGTTTCCCCGAAAACATGAGGATGCCGCCGGATTAATTTTTCGGAGATACCGTCAATAACATCATCGATAGTAAATTTATGCTGCTCTGAAGCTAATTGCGCATGAAAAACAACTTGTAAGAGCAGATCACCCAACTCTTCCTTTAGCTTTTCCGTACTTCCCAGATCAATAGCTTCTAATACCTCGTAAGTCTCTTCGACAGCGTAGGGTTTTAATGATTGATGGGTCTGCTCCCGATCCCAGGGGCAACCCTTTTCGCTGCGGAGGATTTTCATTATCTCCACTAAGCGCTCCAAATTTTTATTTTCCGCTTTCGACCGCGTCTCCATAACCATGGCCGGATCTCCTTTTTAACAAATTTTTCTTTACCAGTTCGAGATCTTGAAAACCAATTCCTCCCCCCAGCCATAAAATCACCAGATAAACAGTGGTCCCCACTGTTCCAATCAGCAGCATCTCCGGCAAATAATGCATATTCAACCTTATTTTGAAATATATTCCACCTATTAAAAGCGTTATTCCGGCCAAGACCCCGGCCGGTAAAAAAGAGTAATTAATCCTGGCCAGTTTCTGGATAACCCGCAGGTTTAAAAAGGCGGTCAGTCCCGAGCCGCAGACTGTCCCCAGCGCCGCTCCGGCCAAGTTAAGCCCGGGCAACCCGGTGGCGATTTGGGTTACTCCCAGCTTTAGTATTACTCCGGCGATGAAATTTAACAGCGGCAGTTGCGGTTTACCGAGTCCTTGCAAAATACCGGCCGATACTTGTTCCAGGCCCAAAAAAACAACCGCCGGAGCCAACCACGACAGGATCTCCACCCCCGGCGCCCCGTAGATTATACGGTAGACCGTTCTTCCAAAGATATATAGCAGAACACCGGCCCAGATCAAATAATATAAAGCCATCCGCAAACCTTCGCGGATCTTCTCCACCGGTATAAGTTTAAAGCCATCGGCCTTAGAGGCCGCTATCGCCGGAACTAGATTCGAGGATATGGCTCCGGTTACGATCATCGGGACATACATTACAGCCCAGGAATTCCCCAACAACCCCAGCATGGACGTTGCCTGTTTGACTGTATAACCAATATTCTGCAGTTTGGCCGGGACAATTATCGAGTCGATCGTCTGCAGCAAGGGCATGAGAATAACCGCCAACGAGATGGGCAGGGCAAAGAGAAACAGCCTTTTGGCCGTTGGGAACAGCTCCGCCACTTTCAGATCGGGCGTTGAAGATTTAACTAAGCGGTTCTTCCGCCAGTACATCAAGATTAGAAACAGCAATCCCGCTCCTCCGCCCGCGGTGGCGCCAAAAGCCGCTCCGGCCGCAGCGTGTTCGATTCCGGCTTTCAGCAATAAGACCACTAATATTAAGGCGACTCCTACTCTTACAGTCTGTTCGATAATCTGTGAAACCGCACTGGGCGCCATCAGTTGGCGCCCTTGAAAATAACCCCGGAAAGCAGCCATTAAACTCATAAAAAAGATCGAAGGGGCCAAAGCCCACATTGCAAAGACCGCTCGCGGATCCGCCACCACTTGGTTGGCGATCCAGGCGGCGGAAAACAGCATGGCCAGAAACCCGCCCAATCCCAGAAAACTCATTAATAAAAGCGCGACTCGAAAAATTCTTTTAATTCCCCGAGTATTTCCGGAGACCGATGCTTCGGCAATCATTTTAGAGATGGCAATCGGCAACCCGGCGGTGGAAAGTGAAAGAAACATTAAATAAATAGGATAAGCCATCTGGTAAAGGCCTATTCCTTCAGAGCCAATCAACCGCGACAACGGGATCCGGTAGGCGGCTCCCAATATTTTGACTACCAATCCCGCCCCTGTCAGAAGCGCGGTCCCTTTTAGGATCGAATCCTGTCTCTCCATCCGGAAATTCCTCTTTAATAAACCGTCATAGGTCCACCCTAAATGATACTTATGCCCGCCCAATTTATGCCAAAAAAAATCTCGCTCCTTTCCCCCAAATTTGGCAGTTTTCCCTTGACATTCAACCTGATCATAAATTGAGAACAAAATAAAATCGAATTCCGCAATAGCAAGGAGATGGCTTCGCTTTCAGCTTGGAGCTCCATATGTTAAGGCTGTTTGTAGAGGATGGGCTTTAATAATCCCAGGGCTGACTGGCAAGAACATTTCCCAATGGCCGCAAGTAAAAGACTTACCGAAAACCGGCGGTGATTTTGGGAATAGTTTGAAAAAGATTTTTGTATGTTACGGGAAACTGGTGGATCTTATCGGTAAATCCGAAGTTAAAGACCCTCCTGCGGGAGCCGGTCCCAATAATTGATAACCGGGGTGGAAAAAATCGCCTCACCCCGCCATTAGGGCGCTCCTTCTACGCGCATGGAGATGGGGTTGGGGGATGAGGCGGCGTTGCTAGTGAAAGGGACTATCTGAAAAAGATCACTGTAAGCAAAGCAAACAAAGGCAGTAGAATTGTCCCGGAATACAGCATATAGCCGAAGAAATGCGGGACTTTGATCTTTTGCTCCTCGGCAATCGACTTGACCATGAAATTGGGGCCGTTGCCGATATAGGTGTTCGCTCCCATAAATACCGCTCCGCAACTTATGGCGAGTAGCAAATCCTCTCTAACTCCGATACCATGGACAACCGGGAAACCTCCAGCCCCGATGCTCCTGGTGACGCTTTCAGCCAGGGAAGTAAATGTCAGGTATGTCGGCGCATTATCCAGGAAGGAACTCAACCCTCCGGCAAACCAAAAATATTGCCATGGTCTGGTAATGCCTAAACCGGCCCCTTTTTGTTCCAATAAGAGTAACAGCGGGACCATAGTGATAAAAATTCCGGCGAAAAGTATCGCTACTTCGGAGATGGGATTAAAGGTGAATTTGTTCTCCCGGCGTAACTCCTTTTTGGTAAAGATCAAGGAAAGAACGGCCATTAAAATCATGATCAATTCAAGGTAAGGGGCTGGTGTTTGAAATAATACCGCTAAAATTACCCCGGCCAAAAATAACAGGTTCATACAACCCATAATTTTAAGCGGGACTACTTTGGAAATATCCCGCTTTACATCTGTAAGTTTTTCTTTCCGGTAGCAATAAGTATCCCAAATATAGAATACACCCAATAAAATCGCGACCGCTGTAACCCATATCGGTAAAAGCCTAAGAGTCCAAGTAAAAGGAACCCCTCTCAGATAACCAAGGAAAAGCGGTGGATCCCCCAACGGAGTCAGACTGCCGCCGATATTTGACACGATGAAAATAAAAAAAACCGGGATATGGATGATATGTTTGCGCTCGTTAATGGTTTTCAGGAGCGGCCGGATCAACAACATACTGGCCCCGGTGGTTCCGATCAAATTGGCAATCACCGCCCCGGCTAACAAAAACATTGTATTGACGATAGGGGTGGCTTTTAAGTCCCCGGTTATCAGTATTCCGCCGGAAATGACAAACAGCGAAGCCAACAACAGTATAAAGGATATATATTCTTTCAAAGTATGCAGCAATTCACCGGGGGAATTCGATAACAGGAAAATCAGCACCGGTAGACTGATAACAGCCGCAATGATCGCCTTATTGCGGTTCTTCTCCCAAAAATGCGGTAAGACCAAAGGCATTACCGCAATCAGCAATAATAAAATTACAAAAGGGGCACAAATATATAGTGGCGGTGTCAAGATCTTCTCTTCCATTCAAAATTACCCCCTTAGGAGCTTAGTGGCAGAACAGTTAAAAAACCTGTTCCAACTATAGCGTCGGAATAAATTTTAATTTCTATTCCCTTTACAATCAATGATATCTAAAGAAGTTAAGCTTGACGCATCCGGCTCCCGGCCTCCTGCCTTCGCCCGGAGTTGGCCTTCCATGGCCAGATCCGGCTCTCGCCGAACTAACTTCCATCCATGGAAGTTAAAAAAAGGCGGGAGTCACTCCCGCCTTTGACCAGCAAGTTAAATCTTAGAATTTGGCGCTGCTTTCTTCTTTCTTGCCAAACCCGCCGGATTTTGAGTAAGCGATGGCCGCTACGGTTATCGCCAAACAAATTAGCGCGGAAATAACCACGCCGGCGGATAAAGCGCCGTTGTTTTTAATCTCGTTCATGATTAAAATCGGGGCAGCCAACAAGGAAACCATATTGATAACCTTGATCATCGGATTTAAAGCCGGACCGGCGGTGTCTTTCAAAGGATCACCGATGGTGTCGCCGACAACCGACGCTTTATGATTCTCGGAACCTTTACCGCCATAAAGACCGTCTTCAATGGTTTTCTTGGCATTATCCCAAGCGCCGCCGGAAGTAGCCATAAACACCGCTAGCAACTGCCCGGAGAGGATGACTCCGGCCAGGAAACCGCCGAGCGCTTCAACGCCAAGGAATAATCCGACAATAAGCGGACTCAAAACCGAGATTAAAGCCAGAGAAATTAATTCCCGTTGAGCGGCCACGGTGCAAATACCGACCGCTTGTTTATAATCAGGCTGAACTTTCCCTTCCATCAGGCCAGGGATACGGAACTGACGGCGTACTTCCTCAACGATCAAACCGGCAGCCCGGGCGACCGAGTTAATGGTTAACGAGGAGAACAGCCAAGGAATGGCAGCGCCAATCAGCATTCCGATGAAGACAGCCGGCATGGAAACCCGGATACCAGTAGACGACAATTGTTGTGCTAAGGCAACCCCTTGGGCGGCCTGAACTTTTCCAACATCAGTCAGGAACGAACCAAACAAAGATACGGCAGCGATAACCGCCGAACCAATAGCCACACCTTTAGTAATAGCTTTAGTGGTATTCCCGACCGCATCGAGGTCGGCCATAATCTGGCGGGCTTTATTGTCCAAACCGGCCATTTCACCGATGCCATTGGCATTGTCGGCGATCGGCCCGAAGGAATCCATGGCTACGTTGTTACCGGTTAAGGTCAACATACCGATACCGGTCATAGCAACACCATACAATACGTAAACCGGATCTTTGCCCCAGTAAATAAGAACAGCAGCCAGAATAGTCACTGCAATTACGATAATCTGCCAAACAGAAGCCTCAAAGCCAACAACCAATCCCCGCAAGATCAAGGTGGCGGTGCCGGTCTTGGTGGCGCTGGCGATTTCCTTCACCGGACTATAATGGGTATCGGTGAAGAACTTGGTAAGTTCATCCAAAGCTAAAGCCAGGACGATACCAACACCTACCGAGAAGAAAGCCCGCCATTCATGCATATAGAAATGAGCCAGTAAAGCGAAGGAGATCAAAGAGATGGCGGCGGAAGAATAGAAACCTTTATTAATGGAAGCCATTGCATCGCCGGTGCCGTCATCCTTGCCTCTGACAAGATAGGTGCCGATAATTGAAGAAAGAACGCCGATTCCCCGAACTAACAACGGGAAGATAATCCATTTAAGTTCCTTAGTGATAGCCACTAAAGCCAAACCGAGGATTAAACCGGAAACGATGGTTACTTCATAGGACTCGAAAATATCAGCAGCCATACCGGCGCAGTCGCCAACGTTGTCACCGACCAGGTCGGCGATAACAGCGGCGTTACGCGGGTCATCCTCGGGAACACCGGCCTCGACCTTACCAACCAAATCGGCGCCGACATCAGCGGCTTTTGTATAGATACCACCACCGACCCTCATGAAGAGAGCCAGTAAGGTACCGCCAAAACCGAAGCCTAACAAGGCGTCGGGAGCAGCCATACCAAAATACATGAAAATAATGGTACCACCGAACAGCCCCAGACCATCGGTGAGCATACCGGTGATTGTTCCAGAGCGGTAGGCGATTTTTAAAGCCTCGGAGAAACTGGTGCGGGCGGCGGCAGAAACACGGACATTACCTTGAACAGCCATCCTCATTCCGAACTGGCCGACCATTAACGAGAAGAAAGCGCCCATAATGAAGGCGATCATCCGGCCTAACCCAATATACAATTGCAGTTGTTGGGTGGTAGCGCCGGGGAAACGCTCGGCAGCCTCAGCGCTCGGGGGAACAACATAGACGGAAAGGAAGAGCACTGCGGCTAGAATAACGATCAAAGGCAGAATAGTCTTTAACTGCCGGCCAAGGTAGGCATCAGCACCTTGACGGATAGCGTTCCAGACTTCTTGCATCTTGGCGTCGCCCTTATCCTTCCGCATAACTTGAGCGCGGAGGAACAAGGCGTAGCCTAAACCCAAAATGGAAATAGCGAATACTATCCATAACGAATAGAATTCAAACGGTTGAAGATTTAAATGTGACATTTCGGTAATTCCTTTCTTTATTAATTGATAACAAAGATAAAACCATTTTGCGGAAAAAATTAACTATCATGGTTCCGTTTCAAAATTCCCGGTAAAAGCTCTTACCCGTCTAGGGAGCTTAAAAACCATAACTATTCCCGGCTTCACCTCCTATTGGCTTAAACGGGCGGGGTTTCAACGAATCAAGCGCAAACTCTTTCCGTTGATAAGTAAACAAGCTTAACTAGATGCGGAACAACCCCTTATAAAAAATCTTTAAAATAAAGAAGGACATATTAATACCAAACCGCGGTCCAGGGCAACCCCGTCCAAAACAAAAATATCACAACTTTTTGCCTATTATATATTATCAAAAAGGCTTAGTAAATGCAATGGCTTTACTTTTTTACCAAAAACATTGTTTTGGCGGGTTTCTAAAAAGAAATGCCCCCAGCCGGCCGACTGGCCTAAATTATTAAAAAGTGGTTAACGCTTTGTTAAATTAAACAAAAGAACTTCTTAGCACACAAGATAACAATTACAAGAAATAAAGCCGGTAAAAGGTTGCCCACCCGGATTTTTTTCAAACCCAGAATATTAATCCCGATACCCATTACAATAACTCCGCCCACTGAGGTTAATTCCCTAATCACCTCGGAATTAAAAATCGGTTGCAACTGCCCGGCCAACAAGGTTAAGCTTCCTTGATACAATAAAATAGGCAAGGCCGAACCTAATACCCCTATTCCCATTCCGGCCGCGAAGGATATGGACATTATCCCGTCCATCATGGCTTTAGTAATAAGAATCGAGGAATCGCCTTTAACACCATCGGCGATACTACCGACAATGGCCATTGACCCTACGCCAAACACCAGGCTGGCAAAGATAAACCCTTTGGCAGGACTGCCTTCCTTGATCTTCAACCGTTTCTCAAGCCAGACGCCGAAGTTGTCCAATCCTTGCTCGATGTTGAACAATTCGCCGAGCATCGCTCCAAGAGCTAAACTGATTATGACCAGGATTAAATTGCGGCCTTGTAACGCCATATTCATGCCTATTACCAAAGTGAACAGACCCATAACTTGTGAAGCCGTTTCCAAGATTCGTTCCGGGAAGCGCCGACGGAACAACAAACCAATAGTCCCGCCGATTAAAATGGTGATAACATTTACTAAAGTTCCCAATGTTTGTTACCTCATATCCGTTTTGCGAAGAAAACAAGTATTCAAATATATTTAAAGAACCCGGCCAATAATTGAATGCGTTGCCATAGACTGGGCAATGACAGGTATTCGGCGTCTGAATGATGCCCCCCGCCAATTGGCCCCACGCCATCCACTGTAGGTATTCCCAAGGCGGCTG
The DNA here is from genome assembly GCA_050260935.1 of Bacillota bacterium. Classification (GTDB taxonomy): domain Bacteria; phylum Bacillota; class UBA4882; order UBA8346; family UBA8346; genus UBA8346. The sequence goes on along the minus strand of JBLNCU010000018.1, from coordinate 8,521 downwards.
TAAAATTGGCGTCCGAACCCCCGCCGGACTGGAAAGTACCCAAACTAATGCCTATCTCCGCGCCGGCCCCTTTAAGTAACTTGTAAAGTTGTAAATTATCGTCGTTTAGGGGCATCGGAGGCCGGGTAACGCCTCCCTTTAATTTGCCGGTACAACCGGCAATCTGTGCTTGGGACGCAATCTTTTTTAATTCCTGAATAACTTTCTCCTCATCTCCAGGGTTTTGAAAACGGAGATCAATCTCGGCCTCCGCATAATCCGGGACAATATTAGGGCGAACTCCTCCACCGGTTACGCCTACGTTTAAAGTTATTCCAGGAAGACATCCGGTCAATGCCTGAATGGCGATTATTTTATGAGCCATTTCCAAAATGGCGTTCCGGCCGTCCTGGTAATTGGAACCGGAATGAGCGGCCTTTCCAAAAACTTGTAAAGTGAACCGGCCGATACCCTTTCTGGCCACCGTAATATTCTCCTCTTCGGCGGGTTCAATCACCAAAACCGCTTTGCTCTCCTTGGCCAGACGCTGGATAATCCCGCGGGAACCAGGCGAACCTATCTCCTCATCGGTATTGAATAAACAGCCGATTTCATAAGCAGGCCAAGCCCCAAGGCTTAACCTTTCCATAGCCCCGACAATTGTAACCACTCCGGACTTGCAATCTGAAACCCCGGGGCCGAAGGCTAGATCCCCTTCGATTTTAAAAGGGCGTTTGGCCACAGTTCCCCTGGGGAAGACCGTATCGAGATGGGCGATTAATAGTATCCGCTCCCCTTGGCCCCGGGTTGCATAATAATGCTTAGAACCGTCATCAGCGTTTAAAGTCTGCATCTGAAATTGCAATTTAACCAGTTCGGCCTCTAAAATCCCGGCCAGCCGGCTTAGCCCTTTGGCATCACCGGTTCCAGAGTCGATGTTGACAATCTCCGCTAAAAGCTGTAAATAGCGCTCTTCCATTTAACCACCCTCAGAGGCATTTGAGGATTCCCTCTATAAAGCTTCCGGATCCCATTAATATCGTTTTGCATTAAGGATATTTTTAAAGAATACGGTCTAATGCCAAGTAAGCATTTATAGGCAAGATAAACTGGATGTTTTGAATGCGACTTTTATAATACATTATAACTTATTTTCGGTCGTAAACAGTAATCTTTTTAGATGGAAGGTCTTGTTTTTTGAATTAAAAAAAGCCGGTTCCCCCGGCTCTCCAACAAATATTTAATAACAAGCTATGCCTATGCTTTCCATAGCCCATGCAGGTTGCAATAGGCGCGGGCCGATACTTGGCCGGCTTCAACATTGAAGAATGCCTCCGGAGCCTCCCCCGGCCTTAAAAATCTACGGTACACCTTATCATCGGCAATTAACTCAATCCATTCAATATAATGGTTCTCCTCCATCGGGTGCGGCGCGCTGCCGACCTTGACCCGATATCCGGCGCCCGACTTTTCGACCACCGGAAGATGCTTTTCCCGCGAGGCTTCTACGGTATTCTCAACCATTATTTTCATCGGCTGGCCGCAACATACCAATTGGCCGCCGCCTTCGTGCACCACTTCCACTATCCGTCCGCATAATTCGCATTTATAAATATCCGACTTCCGATCCATGGGTAAGTCACCCCTCATCTTTAAAATATTTATTACCAGTTCTCACCTAATACTTCAAAATACCCTTGAGGATGAGCGCAGGCCGGGCATACCTCGGGAGCTTCGGTCCCTTCATGAAGGTAGCCGCAATTACGACAACGCCAGACAATTTTCTGATCCTTCTTAAAAACCCGCCCTCTTTCAATATTGTTCAATAAGTCCCTATACCTTTTTTCATGTTGTTTCTCAGCCACCGCAACCTTTTCAAAGAGGACGGCAATGTTCTCGAATCCTTCCTCCCGGGCGGTCCTGGCGAAGCCCTGATAAATTGTTGTCCACTCATAGTTTTCTCCGGCGGCCGCTTCCCGCAAATTCTCGGCGGTGCTGCCGATTACTCCGGCCGGATATTTGGCCGTTATCTCCACCTCGCCACCTTCCAGGAAAGAAAAGAATCTCTTGGCGTGTTCCTTTTCCTGATTAGCTGTCTCCTCAAATATATCGGCGATTTGCATCAAGTTTTCCTTCCTGGCTTGGCCGGCAAAGTAGGTGTAACGGTTCCTGGCTTGCGATTCCCCCGCAAATGCGGTCAGTAGATTTTGTTCGGTTTTGGTCCCTTTAATTTTCATCTGAATATTAACCTCCTTATGATATGTTTTTAACCAGCAGACTTTATTTGTAATAAATGTTTATATCTATTCCCGGCTGTTCTTTAATATTCACCACCTTTCGTCCGTATCAAAGATTAACCTGGTTAAATTAAATAATATTAAGTTTAACTTAAAATTTTTTTAAACCGAATCTTTATCCTTGCCGGTTAATTCCCGGTAACGCAGATTCCCCGGGCAATTGATAATATGCTCCCAGCCGCAATGGAGGCAAATCTGTTCAACCTGCTCCGGATTTTCCAAAGCAGCCTTTAAAAAAGCGGCCATCCCCGATTCCAAGGCCGCAATCTCTTCAGCGGTCATTTTTTGCAAGATCCGGTTAAATTGCGCAGCCTCGATTTTTTTAATATCTTTCAAAAACTCTTTGCCCTTGGGGGTCAGCTTAACCTGTAAAACCCGGCGGTCCTTTGGGTCTTCCTCCCTGGTCAGCAGCTTCTTTTTAACCAGCCGGTCAACCAGTTTGGCGGAGGCGGCATTGCTGATAGCCAATCCGGCGGCAATCTCTCCGATGGAGGGGTCCGGATGAGCAGCCACAAACTGAATACAAGACAACTGCACTTCAGTCAATTGTTCCTTGGCCGGTCCCTCTAGGGAGGGTTTCAACACCCGGTAAATAAGCGCTTGGCAAAATAATTTGGATGCCTTTTCAAAAACGTTTAAATCCATCAGCCCCACCTGTTCTATAACTTAAAACCTGAATAAATTTTAACATGGTTAATTAATTTTGTCAAGCAGATATTGAGAAATAAATTTTGGGTTTAGAACACCGTTTAGAAAAAGTCCCCTTTCAAGTAATTAAAGGCTTACTTTTTTGGGAAAAAATAAGCCTTTGATTATAACAAACGATAATCTGTCCAACTAACGCCGCGGCTATAAATCCTCGGCCAACTTCTTGGGTATATAGGCAACTTTAATGTAATGCTGAAGATACTTGGCGGCCGCCTTTTTAATATCCTCGGTTTTTACCTGCTCTAATTTTGGCGCCAGGTTCTCATCATATACTAATTGGGTTTGCAGATATTGGCTCAAGGCGTTTAGGTAAGCCAAGCCTTTTCCAGAGGCCTTTTTAGCTGTGATCTCCGCTTTCATCGCTTTAACCACCTTAGCAATCTCTGCCTGCTCAATTCCGGTTTCAGCTAATTGCTTTACGATTCCAAGTGTCTTGAGTTCAACGGTCTTTAAGGATTCGGGATCGGTCATGGTCGCAAAAACAATATTGGGGGCCTTCGGTTTTTCCAAGTAATTGTAATAAACTATCTCTGTATAGATTAAACCCTCTTTTTCCCTTAGTTCTTCAAAATAGTGTTGATACTCTTCCAAATAATAGGCGATTACCCGAAAGGCCGGATATTCCGGATCTTGAATACGCGGAGCCGAAAACCCGATCACTATTGAAGTCCCTCTTCCATTGGGATCTTCCTCCTCCAAATCAAGGTCTTTATCGAGAAGTACCGGTTTAATTAAAAGCCGCCGGTCCACCTGTTCGCTACGGATATCGCTAAACAGTTTCTCCAATTGCTCGATGTTTTGGCGGCAACCCCCGGAGATCGCCAGGATGGCGTTGCCCGGTTGATAAGTCTGACGGTACCATCTATAAACATCTGTCCCGGAGATGGCGGCGATTGAATCAGGATCAACCCAGTTGTTATAGGGATGGTCCTGTCCATAAAACTCCTTGGTAAACTCAAAATAGGACTTGGTCAAAGCCGGGATGCCTTTTATATCCGTGCCGTATATTTCCTTCAAGTCACTGATAATATCATAACTGTATAAAGGGTACGAAAGCAATTCCTTAACCTTTTCCAAGGCCTTTTCCGCCTTGTCCGAGGTTGTTTTGATGGTAATCAATGAAAAATCGGGATTGGTCTCCACATTCACCTCGCCGAGTTCCACCTTGCTATTGTATAGCAGGTTTAGCATCACCAGTTCATTCATAATCAAGGCGACGCCTTTACGATCGACCGGATCCAAGCCGCTCCCTGATTTCAGCAGTAAAGCAACCTCAACAAGTTTGGAACCGTTCTTTTGAAGCAAAATATTCATACCATTCACAGTCGTCCGATCGATCCTGGAGAAATCTTGGGCAGCCAATACAGGGAGGAGGCTTGATATAACCAAAAACAGTAAAAAAAGAACTGCAATGCGCTTTATCATTTTATTTCCCCCCTGCCCCGGCTGTCTTATTGGTGGTGACCAGTATCCAGGAGGTAGGAGGCTTACTGAAATATTTATTGATAACCGCTTCCAAGTCCTGGGGTTTTAAACTCTTAAGCACCGGTAAAGAATCAACTGTCAGATCATCGGGATTAATCAACTTTTGAACCTCATATTCCACCGCATCCTCGGCCGTAACTTTGCTCTCAATCAATTCCCGCTGGATTAAATCGACGAGTTCTTTTTGTTTCTTTTTAAAATCCATCTTCCGAAACTCCCGGAAGTATTTTGCCAGGTTCTTTCTTTCTTCCGCCAGTAATTCCGGGCTGTACGGATGTTTTCGTTCTAAGTAATAAATGCCGAAATAGTCCTTATCCCCCACTGAGCGGGTAACGACGTTGTACCCCTTGTATTCGTTCTGTTCGTAATTGATTTTGAAGTCATAGCCATAAAAAACGGCCAGCATTTTCAAGATCATTCTCTCTTTAGGGGTTAAACCGCTAAGCTCATAAGCCATCATTAGTTGATATTGATAAGGATAAAGATTACGGCTTTCCACTACATCATGGTCGGGTAAATCAAAACTTACCACCGGCTGCTTTGTAATCTCCCGGGTTCCATACCCATTGGTGATCTTTTCCAATTCGGCCATTAGTTTTCGGGGATCTATATCCCCGGCCACCACATAGGTTACATTGGCGGGCTGGTAATAGTTCCGGTGAAAATCCAGTAAATCGCCGGGAGAGAGCGCCAGATACATTTCCTTAGTATAGAGATTCTCCGGGTAAAAATAATGGATAACCGGATAATATTGATAGCTTTGGGAATAATCCAACTCCGCTTCGTGAATGACAATTTTCTGTTCCAAAGCCACGGTTTTTTCGGCTAAATCCGGTTTCCAGAGCGAGCCGTTAAAGACCCGCAAAGCCGCCTCGTAATTGGCTTTCGGTGTTATATAGTTGTAAATTGTGGCGTAAAAAGTGGTATAACCATTAAATTGGCCTCCTTGGCGGTTGGTCACCTCCAAGATATCATTAAAGGTAAAACCGGAACCGCCGCGGAAAACCAAATGTTCCAACAGGTGGGATATGCCTTTCTCTTTTTCGGTGTTCGACCCGATTGGCACTATTGCGTAAATGGAGACGTTAGGCTGATTTTTCATTACTTTATACATCAAGGTAAGGCCGTTTTTTAATACCACTTTAGTAAATTCCGTATCCGTTTCGGCCAACGCCGTCAAGGGAACCACTGTTAAAATTAAAAGCAACGCCATCCATAGGAAGCCTTTTCTTTGCGTCACTGGTTTTTCCCTCCGATCGCCAGATTATCCGGATATGCATCCCAGTCAAAGTTCAGCCTTTGTTGGCCGCTCTTAAGAGTAACGCCTTTTTTATGCAACACCATCTCTTCCCGGCTGAAAAATCCATCATTATTGTAATCGATGACAATGGCGTCATCCGGATCGTTGAACTTACCGTTATTGTTCCGGTCGACAATTGCCAGATATTTTTCAGCATTGTCCTCGGTTACTTTGGCCAGAAACCAGGTACGGACTTCCACCAATAAATAAGGCTTCTCCTTGCTGAATGCCCCCGGTATCGACAGGACTCCTTCCACGGATATCTGGAGCGGATAGCTCTTGCCGGGTTTAGAATTATAGTCTATTTTTAGATTAACCGGCTCCGGGCTTAGAACCCAATAATTCTGTATTCCCAACCATTCATTTAACAAGGGAACCCATGATTCACCGGCAAAACTGCCGTCACCATCGGTATCAACGTAAAGCCGTTTTTCCTCACCGACGATATCAACAAGCACCCCGAATTTTTCCGGTTTGTCACCCAGTTCGATAAAACCGGTAAAAGGTTTTTTCAAACCCAATTTGGGTAAATCCCTAAACTGTTGCTGATTGCCGATTTGCAGCGAAACTTTTTGGAACGACTTCCAATAGTCTTTATCTTTTTTAAACAAAGCCGGTGTATGATTAGTGATCGCCGTTAGCTGATATGAACCGGGCTTTACCTCACCCAAGGCAAGCTTGGCCCAGGCGACGGCGGTAAAAATAAGTACCAGCGGTGTCAGCCAAAGATAAACCTCTCTTTTGGACTTCCGCAAGCGTGATCACTTCCTAAATAATCATTAAATGGGAATTTCACAAAATATTTAAAAATCCTGGTTCCCTCTTTTAAAAATATGCGGGAATTTAATATTGGAGTTAACAAAAATATTCAACCGAAGTTTTCCTCCCAAGTCACTGTCGGCTATACCCGTGATTGGCCAGGAAATCCCGGACCTTATAATAATATCCGTCCCCGTAAACGACGCCGGGTATCTTTCCAAGATCCAACCGGCCTTTTTCATTCAAAAAATCCTGGCTTATATGGGCTATAAGCACTTCAGCGATAAAAAGATCGTGAGAACCCAGGGGGATAATTTGTTTAACCCGGCACTCAATATTCAAGGGCGCTTCCTTAATTAAAGGCGCTTTTACCATATTTCCCTCAGCGGGCGTCAAATCAGCCGCCGCAAACTTGTCAACCTCCCGGCCGGAGACCATCCCGCAAAAATCGGTTGCTCTTAAAAGTTCGACCGAGGGGACATTAATGACAAATTCTTCGGTCTCTTTAATCAGCTCATAAGAGTAACGTTCCGGCCGGATACTGATGCTCACCAAAGGAGGATCCGAACAAACTGTCCCCACCCAGGCCAGGGTAACTATATTCGGCCGACGGCCTGGAGCGGCGCAGCTCACCATCACCACCGGAATCGGGGCCAAAATCGTCGAGGCTCCTTTAGTAACTTTATCCATTTTTAACTCCCCCGTCCTTATTCAGCTCCTCCGGCGCTTCAATTCCCACCGCTTCCCCGATAATCTTCTGGATCTCCATCATCAACTGCATGAATTGAAACTCGGCCATCAAATATTCCCGAATATACGGATTTAAACCGATTATCTCAGCCAGCTTGCGCAACTCTTCTTCATAAGGTTCCAACAATTTATCGCCGTTTAATTTTTTTCGTTCCAGCTCCCATTGTTTCTTCCGAAAGTCATCCAGCATAACTTTGGCGGCTTCGTGCTCCTCCAAAAGAACTTTGGCTTTAGAATAGTCTTGGTATTCCCGGCTTTCCGCTAATGAATTGGCTAGTTGCCGGGCGAGTTCAAGTGTTTTCATAGACAAACCTCCCCGTTTCCTTTATTCATATTTTAAACATATTTGATTTTTTTACCTATTGAGTCGGATATGCTTTAAAAAAGGCCCTCTTTTACTCAAAAAACATCGTCAACCCCGCCGGACAAATATAACTTGGATTATCCTTTTGAATTCGTTCCCTTAGTTAAAAATCCTCCCATCAATCCCACTTTCTTCTGGCATATGAGAGCTTTCTCCCGGTATAATCATCCGCGGCTTTGTAAAAAATTGAAACGGGGTGATTTGGTGTTAATTGTCCCGGTAAGAGCTGCCATTTTATATTTGTTGGTCGTCCTGATCATCCGGATCATGGGTAAACATCAGATCGGTCAATTACAACCCTATGAACTGGTGATTACCATTCTGATCTCCGAATTGGCGGCCGTACCTATGCAGGATACCGATATCCCTTTGATAAACGGGATTATTCCCATTTTGACCCTATTATTGATCCAGATTACACTTTCTTTTCTGTCCTTGAAAAGCGAAACCGCACGCCGGATCATTTGCGGCGGACCCAGTATCCTTATTGAAAACGGCCATATCAAACAGGAGGAGCTATCCAAGCTCCGTTATAACTTGAATGATCTCATGGAACAATTGCGTTTAAAAAACATTCCCAACATTGGCGACGTTGAGTATGCCATTTTGGAAACCAGCGGCAAACTGTCGGTTATCCCCAAATCACAAAAAAGACCGGTCAATCCCGAAGACTTGAAAATTCAAACCCCCTATGAGGGTCTGCCGGTTACTCTGATTATCGACGGTCAATTAAAAAGGAAAAACCTCTCGAAGTTTAACTTGAATGAAGAGTGGTTAAGGCGGGAGCTTCAGAAATTCGGCCTGGAAAACTGGAACCAGGTTTTATTGGCCAGCTTGGATTCATCCGGCAAACTTTTTGTCCAGCCTAAAGTGAAAGCG
>JBLNCU010000017.1:0-7785 GCA_050260935.1 Bacillota bacterium | reverse complement strand
AAACCAATATTTACCATTTTAATTTACCGATTATTGGTAAATTTCACTTTGTATCCAGTTGAATTTTTTAAAAAACGCTCCAATTTAAGCTTTGGAAAATGCTAAATCACGGATTCAGGTTATAATTAAACCGTAAAACTCAGCAAAAAAAGGACTCCATAATTCATCAAAGAAGCAAGGGGGTGATTACCCTACCAAAGCTGTATGAATTACAAGTCCCAATAAAAAACCCAATTATAACTATACTCCTTTGCAGGAGAAAAAGCAATCCCCTTTCTATGATTGCCATTTTAAATCCGTTATGCTGAGTTTTATAAAATTGCTAAAAGGAGGGTGCAAATTGACCAGAAAAACACTTCAAATTCTTACTGTGTTGATGGTTGTATTTTTAATCGGCTCTTCCTGTTTAGTGGCGGCGGCGAAAAAAGTGACCGAAGTTACTTATTGGTATCCCCACGGTAATCCGGTCGACCAAAGCGCTCTTAAAAAAGCTATCGAGGTATTCAACAGGCAGAATCCCAATATTAAGGTGGTGGGCGAATTTGTCGGCGGCAGCGGCAGCGGCCAAGGTATTACTGATAAATTAATGGTGGCCACCAGCGGCGGCAACCCGCCGGATGTGGTGCTGTTCGACCGTTTTATGGTTGGGCAATGGGCCGATCAAGGGTTATTTGAAAACTTATCCTCTTTAGCGAAGGCGAATAAGATCACTAAAGAGATGTTTTATGATTTTGCCTGGCAAGAAGCGAGTTATAAGGGAAATTTATATGCGTTGCCTTTTGATACGGACAACCGGGTCCTTTTTTACAACAAAAAGATGTTCCGGGAAGCCGGTTTGGATCCTGAAAAGCCGCCGCTCTCAATTAAACAGCTGGAAGACTGCGCGGCCAAGCTGACCAAAAAGGAAGGAAACCGCTATCAAGTGATCGGGTTTATACCCTGGTTGAGCCAGGGTTGGTTATACACCTGGGGTTGGGCTTTCGGCGGGCAATTCCAGGATCCCAAAACCGGAAAGATCACCACCAATGATCCGGCTATCGTCAAGGCCCTGGAATGGGAAACTGCATACGCCAAAAAATACGATATAGAGGCGGTGACCAACTTTGCGACGGCTTCCGGCGGAGACATCAACCCGTTTGCCGCCGGCATGGTGGCGATGATGGTCAGCGGTCCCTGGGAGATTGCCGGATTTAAAGTTAATGCTCCCGACCTTGATTACGGTGTCACCTATATTCCGACTCCTACCGGAACCAATTTCAACTCCTGGGCCGGCGGCTGGTCCTATGTTATCCCGAAAGGGGCCAAAGCTAAACAAGCGGCCTTCAAGTTCGCCATGTTCATGACGGTAGGCGAAGGCGCCCGCATTTACGGCGAGGATACCTCCCACTTCATGACCAAAAAAGATTTGAACGAGCAATTCAACTGGGTGAAAAAGGATTCCCGCTACAAAATATTCGTTGAATTATTCCCCAAGTCGTTCTGCCGCCCCGTAATTCCCAAGGGGCAATTACTCTGGGATGAATTGGCGACAGCCACCGACAATGCCTTGCATGGCAAAGGCGCTCCCAAAGAACTGCTGGATAAGGTTACCGTGAAAGTAAACAGGGAATTGGGTTACTAACCCAAAAATCAACTTCAAACGGGCGGGGAAGGTTTCTTCCTCGCCCCGTACTATAAAGGAGTATATTCAGATGAACCCCAAATCAGGTTATTTCAACAAGGGAGTTATCCGGAATCAAAAAAGGGGCCGGCGGGTTTTCACCGGAAACAGGCCTGTCTACGGTTGGCTGTTTGCCCTTCCCTGGCTGATCGGATTGATTGTTTTTTATATTTATCCGTTGTTGTCCTCAATTATATTCAGTTTTACCTCCTTCAACGGAATCAATCCCGGACATTTTATCGGAATCCGCAATTATACCGATTTGATAACGGATGACACCTTCTGGGTTTCAGTGAACAACACCTGTTGGTTTGCTGCAATGTCGGTACCGCTGAGCGTTATTTGCGGAGTCCTTCTAGCCGTTCTTTTGAATTTGAAAGTAAAAGGCCAGGGCGTTTACAGGGTTATTTTTTTGATACCGACTTTGGTTCCGATTGTGGCGGTCTCGATTATTTGGCAGTGGCTGTTGAACAGCCAATTCGGGTTGGTCAATTATTTGCTGTATAAGGTAGGACTGCCGGGACCGCCATGGTTCGGCAGTGAAGTCTGGGCCAAACCCTCGATCGTAATCATTGTAATCTGGTCAATCGGGGCCAGCGTGCTCACTTATTTGGCCGGTTTACAGGATATCCCGGATACTTATTACGAAGCGGCGGCGATTGACGGCGCCAACGCGTTTCAAAAATTTCGAAACATCACTTTGCCATTATTGTCGCCGATCATTCTATACAACACAATTATGGGTATTATTGCGGCTTTGCAACAGTTCACCCTCCCTTTCGTAATTTCCAACGGCCAGGGCACGCCGGCCAATTCGATGATGTTTTACGCCATGTTCCTTTACAAGAATGCCTTTACTTACTTTAAGATGGGGATGGCGAATGCGATGGCCTGGATAATGTTCGTGGTGGTGATGGCCTTGACGGTTTTCGTCTTCACAGCCTCGAAAAAATGGATTCATTATATGGGAGAATAAGGAGGTTACCGGGTTGAAAAAGCTTCATTTTAGCAGTCATTTCTTCTTAATCATTTGCAGCCTCTTTTTTATTCTGCCATTCTATATACTGGTCGCGACTTCATTTAAAACCCAGGCGGAATGTTATGTTTACCCTATTAAATGGCTGCCCGAACAGTGGGATATCCAGAATTACCTGGAGATCTTCAAGGTTATTCCATTTGCCCGCTATTTTGCGAACACAGCTTTTATTACCGGAATGAATGTTCTCGGCGTTACCCTTTGCTGTCCTCTGGCAGCTTACAGCCTGGCGAGGCTGAATTGGAAGGGGCGGGATACGGTATTCTTCATTACATTGGCGGTGATGATGATTCCTTATCAAGTAATCATGGTGCCGATATTTATAGTCTTCTCAAAACTAAACCTGGTGGGAACTTTTTGGCCGTTAATCATCCCCCAGTACCTGGGGGTGCCGTTTTATATTTTTCTGTTGCGCCAGTTTTTTAAGGGATTACCAAAGGATTTGGAAGACGCCGCCAGAATCGACGGCTGTTCCGAATTTAAAATCTTTCTCCGGGTTTTCATGCCGATCTGCCGTCCCGCCATCCTCACCATCATCATCTTTCAGCTGCTGGGTTCTTGGAACGATTTTACCGGCCCTCTGATTTACCTGCAAAAGTCGGATATGTATACGCTCCAAATCGGCCTGCAACAGTTTAAAACGGCCCATCTCACCCTCTGGCCGCTTATGATGGCGGCTTCGGTTTTAATCTCCTTGCCCATTATCATCGTATTCTTTTTCGCCCAGAAGCGTTTTATGGAAGGGATCACCTTTACGGGTATCAAAGGCTGAGATTACGGGGGGTTTTAACGATGCATCTCCAATTCGAACGGGTCAAGAAAATCACTGAAGAGCTTTACAATTATATCTACAGCGATCAAGTACCAATAGACGGGGTTCATTATAAGGAAGGCAAATTCCCCAGTATTAATGAGGTTAATCAAAGCCCGTCTCCCTGGTTGGAATTTCATCCCGACGCCCGTTGGGGGGGGCGGAATATCCACCGGTGGTTCCGGGCAACTGTTACCATCCCGGAGAACTTCGCCGGAAAAACCGCCGCCTTTCGCTTGGTAACGGGTGAAACGCCAAATTCCTGGGATGCCACCAATCCCCAGTTCATTCTGTATATTGACGGGGAACTAATTCAAGGGCTTGATATCAATCATCAGGAGGTTATCTTTACGCGCCGGGCCGAACCCGGAAGGACGCATCAACTGGATCTTGACGGTTACAGCGGAATATTGAAGCGGCTGTCGGAATTCCACCCCAGCCTGGTGATGGTCGATGAAAAAATACGCCGGCTTTATTTCGATCTTTACGTCCCGCTCATGGTTGCTAAGGAATATCCGGCTGATGACCGGCAACGAGAGGTTCTGCTGACGGTCTTAAATGAAGCCGTTAACATTCTCGATTTGCGGAAACCCTATTCACCGCAGTTTTATTCCTCGGTTGACGATGCTGTATCGTATTTAGCCGAGCATTTATATCAGCCCCGGCGCTCTCCGGCTGAAGAAGCGGTAGCCACCTGCATCGGCCATACCCATATCGATGTGGCCTGGCTTTGGACCTTGGCCCAGACCCGGGAAAAAGCCGCCCGCAGCTTTGCTACTGTCCTGAAGCTGATGGAGGACTATCCGGAATATATTTTTATCTCCAGTCAGCCGCAGCTTTATCAATTCGTGAAAGAAGACCATCCCGAATTGTACGCTAAAATCAAAGAACGGGTCAAAGAGGGACGCTGGGAACCCGAAGGCGCCATGTGGGTCGAAGCCGACTGCAATTTGGCTTCCGGAGAATCGCTGGTCCGCCAACTTTTGTTTGGAACCCGGTTTTTCGAAAAAGAATTCGGCGTCAAAAGTAAGATTCTCTGGTTGCCTGATGTCTTCGGCTATAGCGCCGCCTTGCCTCAACTGTTGAAAAAGGCGGGCATCGATTATTTCATGACCACTAAAATCAGCTGGAACGAGTTTAACAAGATGCCCTACGACACTTTTATATGGCGGGGGATTGACGGCACGGAGATCTTAACCCATTTCATCACCACCCGCGATCCGGATTTCAACCTGAATCCCCATTGCACAACCTATAACGGGAAACTGGTTCCGGGGGCGATTATCGGGGGCTGGCGGCGCTATCAGCAGAAAAATATCAATCACGATATTTTGGTTGCTTTTGGTTACGGCGACGGCGGAGGCGGGCCCACCCCGGAGATGCTTGAAAACGGCCGCCGGATGAGCCGGACTCTGCCGGGCTGTCCAAAAGTGCAAATGGGCCGGGCCGCCGACTACTTTCAACGGTTAGCAGCCGAAATCTCCGGCAAAAAAGACTTGCCCAGATGGTCCGGTGAACTTTACCTCGAATATCATCGCGGAACCTATACTTCCATGGGGCGGAACAAACGCTATAACCGCCGGAGTGAGCTTTTATATCAGGATACGGAATTCCTCTCCAGTTGGAGCAGGCTACTGGGCCACGACTATCCCCAAAAGGAGATCAACCAGGGCTGGGAAACGATTTTACTCAACCAATTCCATGACATTTTGCCCGGTTCGGCGATAAAAGAGGTCTATGAGGATTCCCGCCGGCAATATGAACAGATTTTAGCCCAAGGCCGGAAACTTGCCGATACTGCTTTGGCGGCAATCAGCGCCGCGATTAAGGTGGAAAATCCGTCGGTGATCGTCTTCAATACCGTTTCGTTCGACCGGGATGAAATTGTGAATGCGGAGATTCCCGGTGGCGATGATTACTCTTCGGTGATTGATGAAGCCGGCCGCCGCAGTCCCATTCAACGGGTGGCGGATTATGGAAAAAACAGCGTTATTTTCACGGCGGCCAAAGTCCCGGCCAAAGGGTACCGGGTCTATCGCTTGAGCAAGGAAGTCGGTAAAACACCCTCCGAACTCCGGATTACCCCTTCCGGCTTGGAGAACCGTTATTTCCGGATTGAAATAGACTCCAGGGGGACCATCGCTTCATTTTACGACAAAGTTAATCGCCGGCAGGTTTTAAAACCGGGCCAGCGGGGGAATATGCTCCAAGCCTTTGAAGACAAACCGGCGGAATTCGACAACTGGAATATTGATCTCTTTTTCCTGGAGAAGATGTGGGAAATCGACGAGGCGCAAGAGATTACCGTCATCGAGGAAGGGCCGGTCCGCGGGGGCATCGTCATTCGCAAAAAATTCCTTGATTCCACCATTGAGCAGAAGATTTATATTTACCAGGATATCCCGCGGGTGGACTTCGACACCGAAATTGATTGGCGGGAAAACCAAGTTCTTTTGAAAGCGGCGTTTCCAGTAGATGTCCACGCCGAGAAGGCTACCTTTGACATCCAGTTCGGCAATGTGGAACGCCCGGCTCATTCCAACACTTCGTGGGATTTGGCCCAATTCGAGGTTCCCGCCCACAAATGGGTTGATCTTTCCGAGGCGGGTTATGGCTTAAGTTTACTGAATGATTGCAAGTACGGGCATGATATTAAAGATGGCCTGATGCGCCTAACTTTAATCAAGTCGGGAAACGATCCCAACCCTGAAGCCGACCGGGAGAAACACCATTTCCGCTATGCGTTGTACCCGCACTCCGGCGATTGGAGAACGGGCGGGACCAACTCCATGGCTTATAGTTTTAATGTTCCATTATATAGCAGGTTTGAAGAACCCCATTCCGGGACCCTCCCGTCGGAACTCTCCTTATTCCGGGTTGATCGAGAGAACGTAGTCCTGGAAACAGTCAAAAAAGCTGAAGACAGCGACGCGGTCATTTTGCGGTTTTATGAGTCGGAGAACCGGCGTTCAACGGCGCATTTATCCAGTTTTCTGAAAATACTAAGGGTGACGGAATGTAACTTATTGGAGGAGGAACAAGAGGAGATTCCCGTAACGGATCAAGGATTTCAATTTGAAATTAAGCCTTATGAAATTAAAACTTTTAAGGTAGAGATCCGGTAGCAAAAGTTAAAAGGGGCTGTCTCAAAAGAGACGGCCCTTTATTCCTTTCCCGGATGCCCTGTTTTTTCCGTCCGGCCAAGCAGGTTCAAACAGGCGGGCGCGGGATAAACGCTCAAATTCACTGACAACCGCCGTTAAAACTATTCCAGCGAATTACCTCCGCTAGTTGTTTTTTAGGGGTTGTTGTTGCCTCGGCGGGATATCCCAAGGCAATAAGGGTAATTAATTCGTAATTATCCGGGCAGTCCAAAATCCGCTTAACTCCTTCGGAGTGGCTTTTGAGGAAGGAGTTAACCCAGCAAGTCCCAATTCCATAAGCCCAGGCGGCTATTATAATGTTTTCAGTGGCGGCGCAAGCATCTTCAATCATTGTCTCTTCGTCTTTTTTATTGAAAACAGCAACACAGGCCCCCGCTTCTTTAATAAACCCGCCGTATTTGGATATCCGGGCAATCCGCATCAAAAGATTGCGATCGGTCACCACCACAAAAATCCATGACTGATGGTTGTACCCGCAAGGCGCCAATCTCCCGCAATCGATAATATCTTCCATTATCGCCCGGGGAATTTCATTACTCTGAAATTTCCTCACACTTACTCGGGATTTGATGGCTTCAATAGCATCCATTTGGAGCCTCCATTTTTTACTTTTTTCGATTAGCCCAAGATAAAATTGTCTTTGTATTTATCGGTAACTTATCACCTTAAAATGATATTTTTAGGATCCGCATGGAACCGGCTCCCCCGTTTAATCACCTTTAATACAACGATTTAAATGAATTCGCAACCTCTTCAAAAACGGGTAAATACCGATCATAATACTCTTGGGGACTTTTATAAGCTAGCGCATAAAAACCCACTTTGGCTTTGATCACTATAAATTTTGCCTTGAGCCAATACTTAATCGTAACCAGCGGGCCGCGCGGCTCCTCCCGAAAGACCTCATACATTATTTCCGCGGCTTCTTTCCCGTTAAACTTTATTTTCACCGGCTTTTCGTAGCGGGATCGATCGCTGCCTTCCCTTTTCCGGGCCAGTTCTTCATAATCCTTGATAAAGCTTTCATAGGTCTTACTCTGATTGTTGTTTTTGCTATAGTATCCCGCATAAATCAGAGGATCGGGAAAGAAATACTTCTCCCCGTCTTCCGGTT
>JBLNCU010000016.1:0-13355 GCA_050260935.1 Bacillota bacterium | reverse complement strand
ATTACAGTAAGTCCGGACGAACCCATTTTTAACGCCATGGGGAAGTTAATCGAGCACAAAATCGGTTCGTTGGTTGTTGTTGATGCCGAAAAGAAAATTGTCGGCATAATCTCGGAAAGAGATATTATGCGCGCTGCTTTTACCGACTATGACACCCTCAAATCCAAGAAAGTGGCTAATTTAATGACCACCAATCTGATTGTAGCCATTCCCGAGGATGATATCGACTACATAATGGGGATAATGACCCAAAACCGCATCCGGCACCTGCCCATCGTCACCAAGGATGGGATCATCGGGATCATTTCCATCGGCGATATCGTCAAATACCAACTCCAGGAGATTCAGGTAAAAAACCGTTATCTCGAAGAGTACATGTACGGCCACTCACTATAATAATTCATCAGCCGAGATACCTCGGCTGTTTTTTATGTGACGCCTGCAAAAGAGGCGGGTCGGCGCCCGGGGAGGCAGGCCACGCTTGTGGAGGGAGGTTTGAGCCTGTATGTTTCTTTTTAAAGGAGTAAGTTTGTTAAAAATAATCAACGGGGAAAAGGTTCCGGTTTTAAGCGGTATCGATCTGAAGATTTCCAAACAGGCAATCACGGCTTTTATCGGCCCTTCCGGCGCCGGAAAGAGCACCTTGCTAAGATTGTTCAACCGTTTGGAGGATCCGACCGGGGGAATGATCTATTTCAAGGAACAGTCCATTACCTCCTACGATGTTTTGGAATTGCGGCGCAGAGTGGGGATGGTTTTTCAAATACCGGTGATGTTTCCGGGTACGGTGGCCGAAAACATCCATTACGCCGCCAAATTCAATCATTCGGCCGGCAGAATGAGACCAGTCCGGGAATTACTGGAGATGGTCGGACTGGAGCCTTCGCTAGCCGAGCGCCGTGCCGAACAGCTTTCGGTAGGCCAGCAACAAAGGGTGGCCTTTGCCAGAAGCTTAGCCACCAACCCGGAAGTCCTATTGCTGGACGAGCCCACGGCATCACTTGATCCAACGTCGGCGGCCGGAATTTTGGAACTCCTAAAAAGACTCTGCGCCGGCCTCGGTTTGACGGCGGTGCTCATTACCCACCTGCTGCAGCAGGCGGAATATTATTCGGACTATACTGCCTTTTTGGAAAAAGGGCGTTTATTGGAATTTAACAGCAGCAGTGAGTTATTTAACAATCCCCGGCGGGCCGAGACCCGCAACTTTTTGGCGGGAGGCGGCGTTAAATGAATTACATCCATATTTCCAATTTTAATCTGGCTTTTGCCACCGTTTTGATCCTGGTTACCTTGCTGGTGTCGTTGAAGGAGCGGCTGGGGTTGGAGAAAGATCTCCTGATAGGCGCAGTCAGGACTTTTGTTCAATTAACGCTGGTCGGTTACATATTGCAATTCATTTTTGACACCCGCCGCTGGTACTGGATGATACTGGCCTTGGCGATCATGATTACGGTGGCCGGATGGAACGCTTTGAAACGCCAAAAAGTCCGCTGGCGAAGGTTGTTTTGGATCTTGACCACCGGGATTACTTTTGGAGGCGTGTTGATTCTAGCTATTGTCATCGGGTTTGTTTTGCGGGTGAGACCCTGGTATTTGCCGCAATACATAATTCCACTGGCAGGGATGATTATCGGAAATTCGATGGTGGGAGCGGCTTTAGCCGCTAACCGGCTTTCCACTGATATTCAGGGGCACCGGCGCGAGATAGAGCTGGCTTTATCGCTGGGGGCCACTGCCAGGCAGGCCGTCAACCCTTACCTGCGGGATGCTTTAAAGACCGCCATGATGCCGACGATCAGTTCGATGATGACCGTGGGAATAGTGCAACTCCCGGGGATGATGACCGGCCAGATCATCGCCGGGACCAATCCCAATTCGGCTGTCCGCTATCAAGTAGTGGTAATGTATATGATCGCCGCGGCCACAGCCATCACTGTGATGACGGTGGCCTTGTGGCTGTACCGTTGTTATTTTACAACCAGTCATCAGTTACTCGAAGGGCCGGAAAAATGAAGCCAATTTAGTGCCAAAAGCCATTTTGCCCTCATATTGTGTATTGATGGAGGGCAATTATTATGGAAAAGCCGGAAATGATTCAAAGGGAGACCTGTATCCAGCGCTTATTGACCGATCTTAGCAACCGTTACCCGGAGTTGGCCGTCTGTGCCGAATCCATTACCAAAGCTTATGCCATTTTCCGCCATACTCTGGCGGAAGGCCATAAAATGCTGGTTTGCGGCAACGGCGGCAGCGCAGCCGATGCCGGGCATTTCAGCGCCGAGTTGGTAAAGGGTTTTCTGGCCAAGCGAGCCCTGCCCCGGTATTTGAAGACCAATTTAAGAGGCTTTCTGGGCGATGGCGACCACTGGGTTGATCGGCTTCAGGGGTCTTTGCCGGTGTATCCCCTGACGGTAAATACCGCCTTAATCAGCGCTATTTCCAACGACTGCGGGGCCGATTTAATCTTTGCCCAGCAAGTGTTGGGGTACGGCCAAAATGGGGACTCGCTTTTGGCCATCAGCGCCTCCGGCAACTCCGAAAATGTTCTAAAAGCGGTGATTGTGGCTAAAGGTCTGGGCTTGCGCACCGTCGGATTAACCGGCGGCGACGGCGGCCGTTTACGGGAATTTTGCGAAGTGCTCATCAGGGTCCCGGCGGACCGCGTTTACCAGGTGCAAGAGTTGCACCTGCCGGTTTATCACACATTGGCGGCTATGTTGGAGGCGGAGTTTTTTGGGTTACAGCCAGACTGATTAAAGGACTAGAGTTACCGGCGCAAAAGGCAAGACAGTTAAGGTTTGGTAATTACTGCGGTTCATAAACCCTTCAAGTTCATCTACAGTGTTAATCAGTTCAAACTCTTCCGGGAATATTTTTTGAAAATCTCCGTTGCGGCTGGCCGGTGAAAAGACGGCCACTTGAAAAGGATTTAACAAACGGCTGTAATGTTCTTTTTGGACTTGAATAACCCTTTCTGAAGCGCGCCAGTGGTGGAAGCCGATTCCCTGGGGGGCTTCGTTAAAGAGCACCACCCGGCCGCCAGGTTTTAGAAGCCCGGGTATCTGATGCAAAGATTTAAAAGTACCGATCAGGTTCAAATTAAAAGGCTGACATCCCAGCAGAAGAATATCGGCTGGTTTTTCCGGTTTTTTAACGGTAACGGTTTTCAATAATTTCCCGCCGGATTTTTCAAAGGTCTCCGCAACTCTTCCTCCTAATATTTCTAAAAGTTCCCCTTCAGGATTGGATAATAGATGCCAGCTATAATTGATGGGCAGCAGAGCCAGCGCCTCGTTGATGAGATCCCGCATAGCCGAATGCGACTCGCCCGGCGCTCCGGAAGGCAGGCTATGAAAGGCCTCGATCGTTTCCAAACCGGCCACTCCCGGCAGGAGGATTTTGCCGCCGGCTGACAGGCCTGCCAATGGATGAAGGTTCATGGTGGAGATGCTTAAACGGAAGTCGGCCGTGACTACTTTTTTGTTAAAATATAAAGGTATACCTGATTTGCTGGTCCCGATCCGGAGAAGGCCCAAATTGTCGACGCTGTTGTGAATCGTCACCGGGCAATTTAGCCTTCCGGTTTTTTTTTGGAGAGCAGATCCCTGGATATTATAGTGGGCTCCCGCGGCGATTACCACCTCAAAATCCCGGTCTTCCCCCCGTAATTCTTGAACCGCCCCGCAAATCTCCTCCACCACCGGCCCGGTTTTGCTGGGGCGTGAAGGATCCTCCAGGATTAAAACCACCCGGCCGGAGCCGGAGATTGAATCCAGCATTGAATGTAAATTATCCCTGGTGATCTGTCTGATTTTAACAGGATCCAAGGCAGCCGGGTAGTGGGGTTTCAAAAGTTCAACCGTGATGCCTTCTTTTACCCAGGCGTTTAGAGAAGCGAAATTAAAAGTGGATGACGGCAAATTTCGACCTCTTTTTTATCAGGGATGTTTTTAAAGCCACTAGGACTTATTATTACCAACGCTAACCAAACGTATTTCCAAGAAATCGGAAGAGGTTTTTTTATTCTAAAACTGAATTTTTCTTAAGCAAGGGAATCTTCTTAACAATTTTGTAACAGTAAACTCAATAAAACGGTAAAGTTTTGCGCTAATCTGTAATTAGATCCTCAACTTGCGAATAATGGATTTTTATAGAACCAAAACGGAGTAAAAAGATGCCGAAGATCTTGATTGTGGAAGATGAGTTGAATATCGCCAACCTCCTCAAGCTGCACTTGGAACGGGAAGGTTACCAGTGTTATCAAGCCTTTGATGGCATGACAGCTTTGGATCTGTTTTTAAAAATCGCCCCTGATCTGGTAATCCTGGATTTGATGCTGCCCGGCAAAAACGGACTCGATGTGTGCAAAGAGATCCGGGAGAAATATGATACTTATATTCTTATGCTAACCGCCAAACAGGAAGAGATTGATAAGGTGTTGGGGCTGGAGATGGGCGCCGATGATTATGTGATCAAGCCTTTTTCCATCCGGGAGTTGTTGGCCAGAGTAAAAACACTGCTCCGAAGGCCCCGTTTAGCCAGGAGCGAGACTGAGACGGTTGAACCGCCTTTGGTAAGCGGTGACTTGGAGCTGCGCCCGTCGCAAATGGAGGTTCTTCATCAGGGAAACCGGGTTTTTCTAACTTCACTGGAGTTTGATTTACTCTATTTTTTGATGCGGAATAAAGGGATCGTCTTTAAACGGGAGCAATTGCTGGAGCGTATCTGGGGAGAAGAAAACTACATCTACGACCGGAATATCGACCGCATCGTCAGCCAGCTCCGGAAGAAGATCGAAAACGATCCGGCCAGTCCTCAAAAGATCGTTACCGTCTGGGGGGTGGGGTATAAGTTTGATGAAAATTCCTAAAATGCGTTCTTATTTTCGGCTGTTTTTGGGTTTTTTTATTCTTTTAGCCTCTTTTAACATTATCCAATTTCTCTTTCTCCGTTTGTTGGTCATCCAAAATGTTCCCTATTACCTCAAAGAACGACACGATGTGCTTCTAAACATTAAAAACAATATCCTGGAGGAAGCCAAGCGAGACCCCCATTTCGATCTGGAGGCTTATATCGCTCACCAGAATAAAACTTATAACCGTTTGAAACTGGATTTTGTAACTAAAAATAAGGTTGAAATTCAAAAAGTATACCATAACCATAATTTTTTATTACGGGTTACTTTACCGGAGCGGCAAAACAGACCGGCCTCGGCGATTAGACTTCAGCTTCCCCGGGCCTCGGGCTACCTGGTGCTATATCATGCTACCGAATATAATCGCTTAAACAACGGGTCCGTGGCCTTGGCCGCATTTATGCTGATATCGATAGTGCTTTCCTTGATTGCCGGATTTTTTATGTTTCAAAAAATATACTGGCGTTCAACCCAGTTGGTGACGGCGGTCGAAAAAATATCCAAAGGCGATTACAGCGTCCGCACCAACATTTCCGGTAATGATGAATTTGGCTTGCTAGGAAAGGCTTTTAACGATATGGCCGCCTCCATTGAAAAAGCCACCCAGGAATTGAAGGCCATTGACCAGCAACGCCGGAGGTTCGTGGCTGACATCTCCCATGAACTGGCCACCCCGCTTACTTCGATTCAAGGTTTTGTGGAAACCTTGCAGATGGAAGAGTTGCATTTAAGCCCCGCCAAACAGCAGGAATACCTGAAGATCGTTTGGGAGGAAACCGAGCGGCTTTCGTACTTGGTAAAAGATCTACTGGAATTGGCCAGAATCGATGCGGGCACCATCAGTTTAAGTTACGACCGAATCGACTGCCAACAGTTTTTAAAAGAGTTTGCCAAACGAAATTCACTGAAATTAAAGGGAAAACAGGTCGAATTATTGTGGGACGCCGAACCGGGACAATTGATCTACGCCGATTACCGGCGTTTGGAACAGATTTTTCAAAACCTGCTCGACAATTCCCTTAAGCATTCGGATAAACTGCACAAAGTGGAGATTATTTTCGGGGAAACGGAAAGGAAGACTAAGATCCTTTTCCGGGATGATGGTTCCGGGATCGCCGAACAACACCTGGCCCGGATCTTCGACTCGTTTTACAAAGTGGTAAACCGGCCGGATCAGAACAGCAGCTCCAACGGTCTGGGACTTTCCATTGTCAAGCGCATGGTGGAATTGCATGGAGGAACAATTACTGTTGAAAGCCGGATCAACAAAGGGACTACTTTTATAATAGAATTTCCCAAGATAAGTGAATCTTTACAGTTATAAGGAATATCACCAATTAGGAAAAAGGGAAGCAAGATTTAAGTTCGGAAGGATTACCCTTAAACGGAGGCCATTATGAATAAAAACATCCCACTTTGGAATTTGGTTAGTCTATTAATGTTGGCGGTTTTCCTTTTTTCATCCGCCCTGGTTTTAGCTGATACAAACCAACCGATAACCATAGCTCAAGCGGTTGAGATGGCTTTAAAGAATGATTGCCAAATAGGCATAGCCGGCAATGATTTGGAAAAAGCGAAGTTGGCTGTCAAACAACAAATTGCCCAAGTATTTCCGCAAGCAAAGATTGACGGTTTATATGAATACGATGTCAACAATCAAACATATCCCCACAATTACTCTATTGTAATCTCAGAGACTATCCCTACTAATTTCAGTTTATACGGTAAAAAGGTTGTCTCCAATATTGACGCCGCTGTTTGGGATCAAATAAACAGCGAAACTCAGTTGCAAATAACTAAGGCCAATGTAACCTTCAATACTATCCAGTATTATATCAACGCCTTAAAGGCTCAACAGGTGTTGCGGATGCAGCAGGAAGTTGTTAAAAACGCCCTGACCGCCAATAATCTCGCCTTAGAGCAGTTGCGTTTGGGGAAAGTCACCAAAACTACCCAGCTGCAATCGGAGAACAACTTAGCCACAGCTAGTTTAGACTTGGAACAGGATAAGGCTGATTATGAAATCGCCCTGCAGCAACTGGGTAATCAAATCGGGATCACCGACAGCAACCAAATTGTCCTGGTGGATAATACCGCAAATTATAAAGCCGCCGCTGTTGATTTTGAAAAACTTAAGGAAAAAGCCCAGAAAGACCGGCTCGAACTGCAACAAGCGCGGATTGCCGTCAAAAAAGCTGAATTGGCTTGGGCTCAGGCCGCCAACCAAGGATTGCCGACGGTTAATTTGAGTTATAACAATGTCGATAAAACCCAGGGATATAGCATAAGTTACGATTTTTTAAGCGGTAACCTTGGCTGGAACGCCGCCCAACGTCAAAACGACTCGTCGGTACCGGATTGGAATAACAACAACAATAACACGCCTTATTCCAGTTCCAACCAAAAGTATTATGCCTTGGAATTTACCTGGAATCTGGATTTCGGGATAGTCCGCAGCCAAGCCGCCCAGGCCAAGATGGCCCTGGAAAGCGCCAATATAAGCCAGCAACAGACCGGTCAAAAGATCAATTTAGAGGTGGATCAGGCTATTCACGATTATAAAATCGCTGCCCAAAAAGTCGCCACCAATCAGAAACTGGTACCTTACTATCAAAAGGACCTGGAGATAAAGAAACTCCAAAATCAACTGGGCGTCGCCTCAACTCCGTTGGATGTGTCCACCGCCGAATTAAATCTTTTAAAAGCCCAGATCGCGGTGGTTACCGCCGAATATGACCAATTGGTCGCCTATCAGAAATTAAGGCTGGTTTCGGGCGATTTATATCCTTTTGGCAAGAAACAGTAGCGCTTTTAGCTGATAAATGAGTATCAGTGTTGATGATTGGGAGGAATTGGTTATGAAAAAAACAGTTATTCTGGTGTTGTGTACTGTTTTGGCGGTGGCTGCGGCCGGGATTTATCTGGTTAAGATGAAAGCCCGAAATGGGAATAAGGGAATCGAAGCATTATATGATTTTAGCCCGGTCCAGCGGATGGATCTGAGCGAGAAAATCGAGGATGCCGGAACGGTGGTTTTGGCAAAAAATATGGATATCTATCCCGCTTATGAAGTTACGGTCAGGCAGATTAATGTTAAAACCGGCGACCAGGTTCAAAAGGGCCAGTTATTGATGGTGCTAGAGTCCCCGGCTATGAAGGCGCAATGGGCGGATGCCAATTCTACATACCGGCAGGCAGTAATCAATTTGGACCAGGCCCGCAAAGTATTGCAAAGGACAAAGGTATTATACGACGCTCAGGGCGCTACCATCGACGATCTGGAAACCGCCCAAAATAAAGTGGATCTATATCAGGAACAAGTGAATAACGCCCGGGTGAAGCTGGATCAGATAACGAATATTCCGGATGACGCCAATTTTATGGCCGCTGATCATTATACGCTGCTGATCAAAGCCCCTTTTTCCGGTACTGTCGCCTGGGTTTATTCCCGGACGGGCGACAAAGTCGAGCCGCAGGCTGTTCAGAATTCTCAAACCGCTAAGGCAATAACGCCGATGCTCTCTTTAACCGAAAAGGATTCATTGCAAGTCGAAATTACTGTCGATCAGAGCGAAATCGCCATGGTTCGTCTGGGTCAAAAGGCGGTTGTCACCGCCAGCGATGAGAATCAAACCAAATTAGACGGGGTTGTCACCGGGGTGGGCTCGGTGGGAACCAATACCGCGGGGGTAATTACTTACCCCGTAAGAATTTCAATTCTTAAAGATCCCAATCAGGTTTTATTGAACGGGATGACGGTTGACGGCACCATTATCATCAGCGAGCATCCGAATGTTTTGGCGGTTCCCTCCGGGGCGTTGGTGGAGAGACGGGGCCATACCATGGTAGGTGTCAGGCAGGGAAACAACGTTGTTTTCGTTCGGGTGGAAACGGGCGTAACTAGCAATTCTTTTACGGAAATCACCTCCGGTTTAAAAGACGGTGACCTGGTTGCGGTGGCGAAGCCGGTTGTCCCGAAAAACAACGACAACCGGCGCGGCAGGGGAATGATGATGTTCCATTAACGGCTGGAGATTCGGGGGGTAATACCAATGCCAGTATTGATGATTACTGACCTTAGCAAAACTTATCAGATGGGCGATATCCAGGTACGGGCGCTTGATAACGTCTCCTTGACGGTGGAAGAAGGCGAGATGGTAGCTATTATGGGACCATCCGGTTCCGGAAAATCCACCATGATGAATATCATCGGTTGTCTTGATCAACCGACCGCCGGGTCCTATAAATTATTCGGCCGGGAGGTGGCCGGATACAACGAGCGGGAGCAGGCAAGCTTAAGAAACCGGGAGATTGGGTTTGTCTTTCAAGCATTTAACCTGCTGCCCAAATTGACCGCTTTTCAGAATGTGGAGCTGCCTTTAATTTACGCCGGAGTTGATCCGCAAAAGCGGCATGAATTGTCCAGGCAGGCCTTGATCCGGATCGGCCTGGAGAGCCGGATGCATCACAAACCGAAAGAGCTCTCCGGCGGGCAGCAACAACGGGTGGCCATAGCCCGGGCCTTGGTCAACAACCCCAAACTGATTTTAGCCGATGAGCCGACCGGGAATTTGGATTCCCATTCCAGTGTGGAGATTATGGGGATTTTTCAAGAATTAAACCGCCAGGGAATTACGGTGATACTGGTTACTCATGAAAACGACATCGCCAATTACACCAAAAGAATAGTCCGCTTTTTGGACGGCAAGATCGTCGAGGACCGGTTTATAGTCCAAACCCGGATCGGCGGAAAGGAGGCGATCGCCAATGAAGATCACTGAAAATATGGTAATGGCGGTCAAAAATTTACGGAGTAATTTAGTCCGTTCCCTCTTGACCATGCTGGGGGTGATCATTGGAGTAGCCGCGGTCATTGTAATGGTGTCTCTGGGTGAAGGCGCAAAACAACAAGTGACTTCAAGGATAACGGCCATGGGGTCCAATCTGATCATGGTTTTTCCGGGTTCGCGTAATTCCGGGCAGCGAGGCGGTAGCTTCGGAAGCACCAATACGCTGACCAATGATATTTTGCCGGTTATTCAAAACAGTTCTCCCTATATTTCCAACATTGCCCCGGAAGTGCGCAAAGGGGGCCTGGTGAAGACAAACAGCGACAGTGTTCAAACCTCGGTTATCGGCTCTACAGTAGCCTATTTTTCCATGCGCAATTTTCAAATCGCCTCGGGCAGCCTTTTTACAGAGGATGATGTAAAAAGCCACCGCCGGGTGGCTGTACTGGGCTCATACTTAGCCGGTGAATTATTCCCAAACATCAATCCGGTCGGCCGGGAACTAAAGATCGGCACCGACGTCGGGACGTTGCGGGTAAACATTGTGGGAGTGCTGGAAGAAAAGGGCCAAAGCGGCTTCGGCAATAACGACGATTTGCTGATTATTCCGGTAACCACCATGCAACAAAGGATTACCGGCAATAAATATATAAATACGATTTACGTCCAGGCTCAAAATGAACAGTATATGGATACAGTCTATAATCAGCTTTATGACCTCCTGTTAAAGGAGTTTAAGGGCGACGACACCAAATTTGCCCTCCGCAATCAGGCCGAGATATTGGCAACCGTAACGCAGGCCACCCAATCGTTTACAATGCTCTTGGCCGGTATTGCCGCGGTCTCTCTTCTGGTTGGCGGGATCGGAATCATGAATATCATGCTGGTATCGGTGACCGAGCGCATCCGGGAAATCGGAATCCGGAAAGCGATTGGCGCCCAGAAAGAGGAGATCCTGGCTTTGTTTCTAATGGAAGCGGTGGCTTTGAGCGTGACCGGAGGAGTCATTGGGATCCTACTAGGCGGGTTGATCTCGGTCCTAGTCGGCCAGCTGTTCGGTTGGGGGGCAACTATCACCGCATCGTCGGTCTTGATCTCATTTGTCTTTTCAATTGTCACCGGGCTGTTTTTCGGCGTTTATCCAGCCTATAAGGCGGCGGGATTACGCCCGATCGACGCCCTGCGGTACGAATAGAAGGAGGAATTTCGATGCTCAAGCGAACTTTAATCCTTTTAACTGCTTTAATTTTAGTCTTTACCGTGTTGGCCTTGGCGGCGCCGACTTTCCAGCAAATCGCCAAAGACAACCAGGAGATGCGTAAGAATATCGTCTGGTTGACCGAGGGTCTTTTAAATCTGAATAATGATTCGAAATTAGCGCTGACTAAAGACCAGAAGAAGAAGATCCTCCCGATCTTTCAGGATTTAGTCAGCCAGAAAATCGTGGTCTTGCAAAGAGAACCCAAACAACAACACCGGCAAAACAATAATAACGAATTCCGCACTCAAGGGCCTCCGGATCTAAACGATCCGCTCGTTCAGGCCAGGATTAAGAAACTGCAGGAAGCGACAGTTTACGGAAACACCCAAGCCGACGCCATTGATCGACTTTTAAACCAGCGACAGCTTTCTTTTATCGACAATATGGATTTTGATCCCGAAAAATACGGTTTAATAGATTTCGGGAGACTTTTCGGCGGCAGCGGCCAAAGGCAGGGTCAAAGGCCTAACCAAGCGAGTCTAGCGGCTTTGCGAAAAAAGATCCAAGCGGGGCGGGAGCGCCTGATTAAATTGAACAATCAATTAATGAAGATATTATCTGAATAAGTTAAGTAGCGGCCGGTGGTTCCGGCCGTTGTTAATTCTCCCTGTCTTAAACGGCGGAAATTTATCGGCCACGAGACACTAAAGACACGGAGAAAAATTAAGCATCACTGTTATTAATACTTGACAAAAAAGCTAATTTATATTAAAATTTAACTAGGTTAAATAAATTTATTTTTAGTTTTGGTCAGTGGTCACTATTCCGCCTTGTCGGGGCGCTTGAACGGATGAAAATACCGTTTTCGCCTCATCCCCAACCCCTTATCCACACCTGGAGAGGGGCGCCCGAAGGGCGGGCCGGGGAGATGTTTCCGGCACTTTTAAAAGACAGGATGAATATTATTTTCTAAGCTAGATAGACTTTTCAATAATGGGAGGTTAGGATGATGAAAAAATGGCGATGTTCAATTTGCGGTTATGTTTATGATCCGGCGGTAGGCGATCCGGAGAACGGGATCAAGGCGGGCACCGATTTTGAAGATTTACCCGACAGATGGGTCTGTCCGGAATGCGGTGTCAGCAAGGACATGTTTGAACCGGTTGATTGAAAAAGGTTGAGAGATTAAAGAGGTTAGAACAATACCGAGGTGAAACCTGAATGGAAACAGCGCAATTAGCTCCGAATGTTTGGTGGGTGGGGGCTTTGGACCCCGATTTGCGCGTCTTCGACATTATCATGCGGGCCGGGCACGGTACCAGTTACAATTCCTACATAGTTCAAGGAAACAGGGAAACAGCAGTAATTGAGACTGTAAAAGGCCAGTTTTTAAAGGAATTTCTTGAGCGGCTGCGGTCGCTGATCGATCCGTCCCGGATAAACTATATCGTGCTCAACCATATGGAGCCGGACCATTCGGGGAGCGTGGCCGAGTTGTTGAAATTGGCGCCCAACGCCAAGGTGGTTGTCTCAAAGACCGGCGAGCATTTTATTAAGAACATCTTGAATTATCAGCCCAATTTGTTGAAGGTCGGCGATGGCGACAGCATCGATTTGGGCGGGAAAACGCTCCGGTTTATTGCGGCCCCCTTTCTTCACTGGCCGGACAGTATGTTTACCTATTTAGCGGAGGACCAAATCCTGTTCGGTTGCGATGTCTTGGGATCCCATTACGCGGATCCGTTGCTTTCCGGGGATCTGAACTCGGAGCACTTCAATGACTTCAAATATTACTACGACCACATTATGCGGCCTTTTAAAAAATACGTTCTTCAAGCCCTGGACAAGCTGAAAGATGTGCCCCTACGGATAGTGGCGCCGGGGCACGGGCCGGTGCTCAAACGGGATATTCAGAAATACCTTAACTATTACCGGGAATGGAGTCAGGCCAACCCGGAGCAGAACCGGGTGATCATTGCCTATGTCAGCGCCTATGGGAATACAGCCCGGTTGGCGGAGGAGATCGCCTCCGGGGTCCGCAATGCCGGGGTTGCGGCTGAAGTCTACGATCTCCAGAAGGTAAGCCCGGCTGAGCTGCTTGACAAGATTGAGGGCTCCAAGGGACTACTGGTCGGTTCGCCGACAATCAACGGGGATGCGGTAAAACCCGTTCACGACCTGTTGAGCAGTCTAGCGACTATAAGCCTCAAAGGAAAGCTGGGCGCGGCTTTCGGCTCTTACGGATGGAGCGGGGAAGCGGTGCCGATCCTGGAAGGCCGGTTGGCGGGATTAAAATTTAAGGTGATCAACTCAACGGTAAAACCGGTGCTGGTTCCGGATGCGGCGGACCTGGAGAATGCAGTCGAGTTCGGGAAGGCTTTCGGGAGAGAGATCTTGGGGAAATAAGTGAATTCAGCAGCCGGGGCTCAAAAATCCAGAGAATTAT
>JBLNCU010000015.1:0-18952 GCA_050260935.1 Bacillota bacterium | reverse complement strand
CGATCCCGGGCCTCCTTGACCGCCAAATCCGGCAACCCCACAATATCGAAACTGGGCATCCCGCCACCGAGATCCACCTCGATCTCGACCAGAAAACCATCGATCCCATTAACCGCCGTACTTTCAATTTTGGCCAGCAAAAAAATCCCCCCAGGCTACATATAAAAAGCATTCCGGATCAGTTCGATCCGGTACTGATCAACCGCCACGAAATCGATGGAAACAATATCAAACCGGGCCGGGGCCTCGTAAAGACCGGCCCGGTTCAGGTAATACTGGGCGACTTTAATAATATGCTTTTGTTTGGTCCGGGTCACCCCTTGATATCCATAGCCAAAAGAAAGCCCCATCCTGGTCTTCACCTCAATAAAGCACCAGATTGGGCCCTCCCTGGCAATCAAATCTATTTCACCGTAGGGGCAGCGGTAATTATTGGCAATCAACAGATAACCTTGATTCTTGAGGTAATCGGCAGCCAGATGTTCCCCCCAGTCACCCAGGGCTTTTTTATCCGAAAACGAAACCATGTTGTTATTTTCGCTATATTCTAATAATTTCCTGCAAAAATAAAAGGCCTTCCGGCCTAAAAGATTTTTTAGTTAATTATAAAAATTTTGAGCCCAACCGAAGAATGATCAACCCGTAACCTTTTCTAAAGAATTATGACCTTGTTTAAAAATGTTGCGGATCTTTTTCAAGCGGAATTACATCCTCTGGAGAGACAACCTTAGTTTTTTGATCCACCTTCTCCTGTAGCAGCGTATTTTGGACCTTGGCATCCTGAATCGCTGTTTCATGGTTATGGCCGCTATTATTGCCAGCCTGACCGGTGCGATGATTCCGATGTCTCTTGTTATTTGCGGATTCCAAGTCGGTTCGCAGAACATTTGCCTGTCCGTTTACTAACTGTGAAAGTTCAAGGACAATTTTCCGCAGGCTATCAGCCTGTGCGCTTAATTCCCGGGTAGCTGACGCGCTCTCTTCGGCATTGGCCGCGTTTTGCTGGGTAACCGTTTCCATTTGAGCAATAGCCTTATTTACCTGTTCGATTCCCTGAGCTTGTTCCCGGCTGGAAGCTGCGATTTCATCCATTAATTCATTTATTTTTTTAGCTTGATTGGTTATTCCGTTTAAAGCTTCACGAACTCTTTCAGCAACTGTAACCCCTTTATTGGAAAGTTCTATATTGGTTTCGATAATGGCGGCAGTATCCTTGGCCGCTTGAGCGCTCCGTTGAGCCAAGTTTCTTACTTCCTCCGCTACTACCGCGAAGCCCATTCCGGCTTCCCCGGCCCGGGCCGCCTCAACAGCGGCATTAAGAGCCAGAATGTTAGTCTGAAAGGCGATATCATCAATAATTTTGATAATCTTTGCAATCTGGTCGCTTGATTTCTTAATCTCTTGTATTGAGTTCATCATTTCTTGCATCTCATCGCCGCTTTTATTGGCCGCTTCATTTCCTTCTCCGGCCAATTGGGTCGCTATTTTTGTATTGGCGCTACTTTGTTGAATCATTGAAGCCGTTTCCTGTAAAGTCGATGAGGTTTCTTCGATTGCTGAAGCCTGCTCGGCGCTGCCTTGCGACAACTGTTGAGCCGACGCCGCCAATTGGTTTGACGCCACGGCTACCTGGGAAGAACTTTTGGCAAGCTCATTTACTATTCTATTCACCGGTTTGGTGATACTGCGGGTTATCCTATAAGCGATTAGTATTCCTAAAGTTATAGCGAATCCGACTAATATAAGCAATGCTATTAATAAATTATAAAAAGCCTGCGCCGCTTTATTTATGGCTTCCCGGTTAAAACTTCCTTGGAGGGTGGAAAACTGGTCAAGGTAACTAAGCCATTGTTTAATAACCGAATCTAAATCCGTAAGCATGGCTGTCCCTTCAGCATTCTTACCAGTTAAACCTAATTCTATTACCTCATTTATTCTGGGCTGAACATAATCTGCCGTTTTTTTTACATTATTCAGCACGTATCTATCTTCCACCGATAAATCCATATTACTCAATTTCTTAAAATCATTTTCATAATTCCCGTAATCATTATCAATGCTTTCTTTCTCCGTTTCCAGGTCATTTCGGGAAAGCATCACAGAATTATGGACGCTATTAGCAATTGACAAAATTGATTTTTGCATGGTATTGCTTAAATTCACCCGCTCGGAATATTTATTGACTTCGGTTAATTGTATCTTAATAACATTCATGCTATAAACCGTAAAAACCGCCATGATTACAATTATAACCATTAAACAGCTAAAACCTATCATTATTCTTGTTCCAAGCTTTACCTTCCGTTTCATTACTAACCCTCCGTGACTTCGGATTGATGATTTCGGCCTAAG
Source organism: Bacillota bacterium (assembly GCA_050260935.1). Classification (GTDB taxonomy): domain Bacteria; phylum Bacillota; class UBA4882; order UBA8346; family UBA8346; genus UBA8346. Next base: position 16,600 of record JBLNCU010000015.1, on the reverse strand, counting down.
TCCAGTTAGGCGCTGCTATATTTTTTTCCCTCACTATTTCCATCCATCAGTTTGTATAGAGAATCTTTTCAAAAATATCCACTATCGCGGCATCGAACTCAATTCCCCGGTTCATTTTAATGAAATTTATGGCCTCCTTGGGAGTCTTGGCCTTGCGGTACAGCCGCTCGGTGGTCATTGAATCATAGACGTCGGCGATGGCGGCAATCCTGGCGAACTCATGAATGGCTTCCCCCGCCATTCCCCGGGGATATCCGGTGCCGTTGTAACGCTCATGATGTTGATAGGCGACATGGGCCGCGCTGGCGGAGATATTTTGATTCTGCTTCAACATATTGTAACCTTCTTCGGGATGCCCGTGGATCAATTTCAATTCGGCGTCAGTCAAACCGCCGATTTTGTCGAGGATTTCCAGCGGTATTTTAGTCATCCCGATGTCGTGGAAAAGCGCTCCTACTGCCAAGTCAGCCAGTTTCAACTGGTTGTAACCCATTTGGATGCCAATTTTAACGGCAATGATGCTGACATTCACCGAATGGCCGTAAATATAATCTTTGCGCAGCCGGATATCGGTTATGCCAATCAAATTTTTTTGGTTGCAGACGATCTCGTCAACCAGGTCGTATAACGGCCTTTTACTGGACAATAGGTCGGCGTCTTTCCCGGAACGGACTTCCGCATCCACCTTTGACAAACTCTTGATTAAATCAACCCGGGTGGCTTCGGAGACAGGTTCGGGAATTTTGGGCCCGTCTTTAGTTACAATATATGCGGCCGGTAAACCGAGTTGCCTCAATTTGGTGATTATATGATCAGTAATAGCGGTACTTTCCCGCACTAAAATCAAACCTTCCGGGGAATAAATCGTCCTTGCCAGTATCATACCGGGCTTCAAATCTTCGATGCGCACTTTTTCCATTCAATAACCCTCACTTTGTCGGTAGTTTTTATCCAGACGCCAAATAAAGGCCAGGATCTGAGCAACCAGTTGGTAAGTCTCCTCAGGAATCGGGGTCCCCGGGTCCAATTTGGCTAAGACTTTAGCCAAGGCCGGTTCGACATGATTAGGCACGCCGGCTTCCTTCGCCAATTTAATAATGGTTTCAGCGATTTCCCCTTTTCCGGCAGCCACCACCACCGGGGATTCGTCAAGTCCCGGCCGGTATCGCAAAGCGGCAGCGTATTTCGGTTCATTTCGCTGTTTTTGGGGGCTTGATTTTACATCCATAGATCTACTCCAATGGGGTTGGAAGTCAGTTCGACGGTTTCTTTCAAATTTACCGCTATCAGTGTTTGTTCTGCAGCGATTGTCTCTTTAAGCTCGGATGAATGCCGGATCAAGTACCTCCGTATTTCCTCGGAATTTACCCGGAAATTGATCCGGGCGCCGGCCGGGCCGACCCGCAAGGCCAAATTGACATCACCCATATTAACAGTGGGTATGGTCATGTAGACCACCTGTTCCACCACTCCATTTTTATCGGGGCTTTTCTCCTCCCGCCATTTAATCAAGCACTCGCGAACAAAGGATTGTGAATCGCCTACCAATAACGGAATCAGATCACTGGAGCCGTTAACCGCATTCTCCTTTAGAATCGCCTTGTTAATGGCAATATTCTGGTCAAGCACCATCTTGAGCTTCTCTTGATCCGGCTCATTCATTTCTAAAGCTGCGCCGTCCTTGATTTGGGGCTCCGACGGATTTTTTGCGGCCGCCAGGGGTTGGTCGATGATATTCCCGGCTTTAGAACCTGGGATAAATTGCCTGAAAAGTCCCGAACCGGTTCCCGCCGGCGGCGTTGTTTTTTCTGAAAATTCCGGCTGTGGATGGGCTTTTTCAGCGGCCGGCCGGGATTCCGGCGCCGGTTTGGTTGGCAAATTATTTTTAACCGAGGGCAGTTTTAAACTTAAGTTCCCCAAGACCAAGGTTTTAAAGGCGCTAGAAGCGGGAAAACCGCCGGGCCGGGGTTCTTCAGGAGGCTGTTCCTGAAGCAACTCTTTGAGCCTAGTAAATAATCCCGGGACTTTTTGGCAGACCAATAATTTAAGTCGCCCTTGGATTTCTGAAGGCGCTGCCTTCATGCTGGTGAGACATTGTTCTTTGAATATAGCGGCCTCTTTTTCCGGCAGTGAATTTTGGAGCATAGTCCATAGCTGATCACGGGTCTCCCGGTCTTGATAAATCCAGGACGCCAAGATAGTCGCCGGTGTAACCGGCCATTTTTGAGCCATTAGAAAGGTAAAGACTTTAGGATTTAATGATTGCCGGTACTTCGCCTCAAACTCTTGCATATAACGAAGCACCTTGGCGACATTTTCCGGGGTTGGGGGTAGATTATCCTTTACTAAAAAGGAAACTATCGTTTTTGACAATAATGATTGCTCCGGGGCGGCATTGCCATCTCGGGCGGAACCGGCGGTTGCTTCCGCTGAATTTGGCGTTACCTTTAAGACAACCCGTCCTTGTTCATCAGTAGCCACCAAAAATGTTTGGGTAGTCCCGGCCGGTGGCGGATTGCCCTCGATTTTGGCTTGAAGCGGGCGACCGGCGATCTCCAGCAAAGCCTCATCGGTGGAAAGACCAATGATCCGGCCAACCACTTTCTGGCCTTCCTTGAGGTTGATTTCATTCAATAATTGCAATGGATTGGCGACGGAAAAACCGCCGGCACCGGTTATTTTCACGAACCTACCCCCTCTTCCGGGAATAGTTCGATGTTTCCCGGGGCGGATTTCCTATCCAGACGGAAAGAGCGGCGGTGGATTGGCGATGGACCCAGTTTTTCAAGGGCCAAATAATGTTCGGGGGTTGGATACCCTTTGTGCTTGGCAAAACCATACCCCGGGTATACGCCGTCATATTCCGTCATTATCTTATCCCTGGTGCATTTGGCAATGACCGAGGCGGCTGCGATGGCTACCGATAAGGCATCGCCGTGAATTATCGCCTGCTGCTCAATTTCGGTCTCCGGCACTTTTAAAGCGTCCACCAGTAAAAAATCGGGCGGCTTTGGCAATGATTGCAACGCTTTTAGCATCGCCATCCGGGATGCCTGATAAATATTTATCCGGTCTATTTCACAAGGTTCAACGATGCCGACCCCGTATTCCCACAAACCGGAGGTAAGCTTTTGAAAATAATTTTGCCTTTGTAAAGGGGTGAGCTGCTTGGAGTCGTTTAGCCCTTCCATTTTGAAGTCCGGGGTAATCACAAATACCGCCGCCACTACCGGTCCGGCCAACGGACCACGGCCGGCTTCATCCAAACCGGCCACTCTTTGAAATCCCCGGCTCCAGCATTTCTTTTCTACATAAAGACGTTCATTCCATGATAATTTCAAATATGATTTCGGACTGATCTTTTCTGCCATTACAATCACCTTTTACGGGAGACATCGGCGCATTGGGGTGAAAACTTTAATCCAGGGTTTACATAGGAAATTTCCGCCAAGCATTTCAAATCTTACTTGCAGGAGATATAATGAAAAAAACGAATTATAATTCAGGTTTTTAATTTCAAGGAGGGCCATTCGTGAACCAGACATCATTGCCTATTAAATCTTGGTGCAAAAAAGGTCTCAGCCTGGTGCTGATTTTGACATTGTTCAGCTCGGGCTTTCTCTTTGTCTCCTCGGCTTCGGCCAAGACCTGGTTTGATTGGGAAAAGCTCAATTACTGGGCTTTTTTTGCCTCCTGCCTCGCTTTGATTGTTTCCTGGCTGGTTGAAGTGGTTCGTCTTCGTCTCATCGCTTCGGGTCTGGGAGAACAAGTTTCATTCCAGCGGATGCTTGGAATCAATCTGGCCACAAGTTTTACCGGAAACGTGACGCCTTTCAATTCAGGCGGGGTGCCAACCCAGATTTATTTATTGTGTCAAAACGGTATCCAGCCGGGCAAGGCCAGCGCTATTGTAACTATCCGGGTTATTACGACCACCTTGCTTTTTACGGTATTCTCGCCGATCTTACTGATCTTTTACTACACCAAGGTTCCTTTCGGATTGTTGCATCGGGTTACTACCGTGGCCATTCCCTTATCTTGTTTGGTTTCCATTTTTCTGATAGTCTTTATAATCAAGCCCAAATCAGCCGAGCATTTGGGCAACTTTTTCATTAAGTGCCTGCGATTTACCAAATTCGGCCCCAAACTGGAACCTTGGTTCAACAAACTCCTAGGTGAATTGGCGGTTTTCCATCAATCCATCAAGACATTCAGGAACGGGCTCAATTTTTACCTGGTACTTTTCTGCACCTTTCTTTATTGGGCGATCTTTTTTGCCATAGCTCCACTGTTGATGTATGCTTTTGGCTTCAACGCCACTGAAGTATTTATCGAAAGTATCCTCTTCCAGTTCATTCTGGTATTTATTTTAGCATATTTACCGATACCGGGGGGGAGCGGAATTATGGAACTAGGCTTATATTCGGTATTCGTTTTCATTCCCATCCAGGTTCGGGCGATTTTTATACTGGTCTGGCGTTTTTTAAGTTATCATCTGTCTACTTTGGTAGGTGGAATAGTGCTACTGCGGATAATTAACCGGCCGCCGACCCATCCGGCGGTGTTTCCAGACTGATTCTCCCCAGGCGGCCGTCGCGAAACTCCTTTAGGAGGGACAAGACGGCCCTGTTTAAATCGGGGACTCCGCCTTTACCCAAAAAACCTCTTTTCCGGGCATACCATTCCAGTTGCTCCTCACCGGATTGCAATGGCGGAACCGGCTTCTCCCAGCCCGATAAATGGCCGCCATACCGTTCCAACAGTAATAGAGCCAGATCATAAGCAGGGACAATCTCTTCCCGGATTGTTCCTACTAAGGCAAGTCTAAGCCCGGCTTCCCGATTAGCTATTTTCGGGGGAAGCAATCCCGGGGTGTCCAAGATCTCAAAGCCATGCCTTTTGATCCACTGTTTACCCCGGGTGATCCCGGGTAAGTTACCGGTTTTAGCGGAGCCGGTCCCCATCAACCTGTTTAAAACCGACGATTTCCCCACATTGGGAATACCTACTACCCCTACCCGTAAAACCCGACGGGACTTTGGGGAATCAATCCACCCGGATAAAGTCTCCCAGATGCCGGCTATTCCCTCGCCACTCTTACCGTTAACTTCTAAAACCGTTGTCCCTTTTATCCTAAACCACTCCGCCCACAGCCGGGTTACCCGGGATTCGGCGAGGTCTATTTTATTTAAAACAACAATACTGGGCTTTCGCTCCAATAAAGATTCCAAATCACTGTTGTGACTTGTTAAGGGAAGGCGGGCATCCCTGATTTCCAAAATAACATCCAGATAGCGGATTAATTCATTTAACTGTCTTTTGGCCTTGGCCATATGGCCGGGATACCAATGAATATCTTGCATAATGCTCCTCAAATTTCTAAAAACACTCACGCCTGGCCCAGCTAATATTATGCTTAAACACTTTAATAATAAACGGAAAACCTGGTATAATAGTTTTCTAGTTAGATTATAACAAATACCATAAAAAAAGGAAACCTTAGCGGTCTCCCTTTTTAACAGTTTATTATGAAGAATTTTTAAGGGTTCAATTTAGCCCGGGGATGGGCATTTTCATAGACGTCCTTGATTTTCCCTTTGGTTAAATGAGTATAAATCTGTGTAGTGGCGATGTCGGCATGCCCCAGCATCTCCTGGACCGATCTTAAATCGGCCCCGTTTTCCAGCAGGTGGGTGGCAAAGGAATGGCGTAAGGTATGAGGGGTGATGTCGGTCTGAATATTTAAGTTTTCGGCGTATTTTTTAATGATTTTCCAAAATCCTTGCCTGGTTAAGCCCTTCCCGTGGTGGTTCAGGAAAAGGGTATTCTCCATTAAACGGGAGGATAAAAACTTGCGGGCGTGTTCCTGATACAAACGGAGATGTTTGATGGCCACCGAACCCAGGGGAACGATCCTTTCCTTGGACCCCTTGCCGTAGCATTTGATATATCCGGTCTCCAGGTTGACATCCTCCATTTTCAAGGAAACCAGTTCCGATACACGTAAACCGGTGGCGTACAACACTTCCAACATAGCCCGGTCTCTGATGCCAACCGGGGTTTTCAAGTCCGGTTGTTCCAATAAACGCTCCACTTCTTCAACTGAAAGCACTCTGGGCAGCCGTTTTTCCTGTTTCGGGGCGTCGAGGTTTACCGTAGGATCTCGTTCAATCATCTTTTCCCTGGCCATGTAATGGTAATAGGATTTAATGGCGGCCAAACTTCTGGACAAAGTAGCGGTGGCCTTCCCCCTGGCTTGAAGCTGAAGTAAGTATCCGATGACAGTCGCCTGGGTTGTCCCATTTAAACTAAGGTTCTTCTTCTCTTTCAAATAATTCAAGTACTGGTGAAGATCCCTGCCGTAAGACTCCAAGGTGTTTTTAGCCAAACCACGTTCAACGGAAAGGTAATTAAGGTAATCTTGTAAGCTGTCTTGCAATGATGTCAACTCCTTTGATTAACTTTCAGGCGACTTCCAAACCGAAAACACGGGGAAACCGGAGCGTTGCGGAACGATTACAGAACTATTTTTCGACAGTGATTATGACAACTCCTTTTTTTAGAAGACAGGAAAGATTTCCAAATTTAAATGCTAAAGCCTTGGAAGCACGGAAGAATTTAAGAGGTGAAAAAGGGGAATTAAATAAATTTAGCAAACCAGGCCGTAATTACCGGAGAAATATTGCCTTGAATAAACCCGGCTAAAACCATAATCGCTAAGACAATCAAGGTCAAAACGGAGCACTTCATTAACTCCGGGCCAATCGCCACCTGCTTTTTGGAGAACCGTAGCTTGGTCAAGGCGGCGGCGCAATCCATAACCGCCACCACCATTAAAAAAAGCGCCGGTATTAATAGAAGATTATGCGGAACAATCCCGACCAAAGTCAGGAAAAAACCTTTTGCCCCCATGGTTTGCAGTAGAAAACCGCTGCTGAACCCCAGGATAAAACCCCGGGTAAAAATCAGTAATAGCGCCAACGGAACTCCGATAACGCTGATTCCCATAAAAAAAAGGAAAAAAACCATTTGGATATTGGCGATGATAATCTGCCGGGTATAAACTTGGTTTTGAATAAAATCCCCATGAAGCCCCTGGTTGATATAGATCATCAAGTCCGTTTTTTGATGCTTGTCTAAGACTCCGGCCGCTAAAACTCCAAAGAGCAACCCCATGCAAAACAAGATTAATACCAAGGCCCACAAAAATATTCTTTCCTGAAAATAATCTTCAATCACTTGCCGGAGTTTGAACATCAAAACACTCCTCCCCTTGTCCCATATAAATTTATGGTAAAGCGGCGGAGAATATGATAAAAAATTAGCTGAGAGCGGGGATGGTTAGAACTCCTTGATTGGGCCACGCGCTCCTCCGTGTCTCAAGTGGCCTATATATTTAGCCACAAAGCCACAGAGACTCAGAGAGAAAAGATATTTAAAATCAACCATTCTCAAGAAAATAGTTTAAATTGAAAAACAAAAAAAGGACTCAATGTCCCTTTGCCGTTTCTATCAACTGATAAAATTGCATAATTCCTGATGTTAACTTCAGCTCATATAACTCCTCTTGCCTATTGCCTCATGCCTATTGCCTATTGCCTTATATCTAATCTACTCCCCCTCCGTCAGGCTTAGGAAACCGCTGTCAATAATCAGCTGGGATAGGTATTGAACCGCCAGGACATCCTCCAGCGAATTGGCGCTGGCGGCGGTAATGGTTATTCCGCAATTAAACTTGCGGGCCGCTTCCAGAGCCCTCTCAACCCCGGTTTTAGCCGGGAGTGAACCTTTTTTACCAGGGGTGCGGGTTACAGTTGCCGTCAAAACAGCGGTCGCTCCATTGTTATAAGCGGCGTCGAAAGCCACTCCCCCGGTGTCGGAGACAAACAAAACCGCTTTACCGTTGAAATCCGTTAATTTGGCTATTTCCGTGCCGATATTAGGAATAATCCGGTCAACCATCGCTCCTGAACGGGCCACTCCCATTAACGCGGTTTCCGCCCGCCTTTTCCGTTCTTCCTCATCGCCATAACGGGGCTCGGCAACCACGATTAATTGGGTTTTATATTTTAAGGCGGTTTTACCGGCAATGTAACCGATACGATCAGGGTTGAGATTTACCGGCGCCTTACAGCCTGAAGGAGCAGCGCCGAATATGGCTACCGCCCCGGCTTCGAGAGCCACTTCGGCGCTGGTGGTCATGTCGATGATATCCACCACCACTACAATGTCGCCCCGCCGGCCCCCTTCGGCCGCTCCCGAGGCGTTATAGGTCAAATTCAAAGTTTTCAACCCATCACCCGACCCTATTAAAATAATTCACTGGCCCCGCTATAATAAATATCCTAAACTGCGATTTTTATTACCGGTGTTACCATAATTTTCTTAATGCCATGATTGTCAAAGCTAGAGCGGTCTTCCCGTCGACTACCGGCAGGGCTGTCAATTGTTCCATTAGTTTTTCTTTAGACATTGCTACAACTTCTAGAAATTCATCGCTATCTTTCTCCCTGAAGGCTGGTTTTAACCCTTTGGCCAGATATAAATGGATAATCTCATCCGTAAAGCCGGGAGTGGTCCAAATTGAGATTAAATGGGTAATTTGCGAAGGCCGGTAGCCGATCTCTTCCATTAGTTCACGTTCCACACATACCTCCGGTTCTTCACCAGGGTCCAGTTTTCCGGCGGGAATCTCCAGTAACACCGAGCCGGTAGGATAGCGGAACTGTTTCACTAAAAGAATCTCCCCACTATCAAGCAAGGGAGCCGCGGCGATTGCCCCCGGATGATGCAGATACTCGCGGGTGGCGACTTTTCCGTTGGGCAAGACCACTTGGTCTTGGTAAAGCTCTAAAAAATTGCCCCTGCATATCAGCACTTTTTTTTGGGTTTTTTCCCTTAAATTATCCATGACCGCTCTCCTTAAATCCGGATTCGCTCCAATGAGGCCAAGCGGTCCTCCGCCGCTAGCGCCGCCAATACTCCGGTCGTAACCGTACTCTGAAAAAACCAGAGATCTTCAGCCATTCCCCGGCCCATGCTTTTTACTTGCAAATCGTACTCCTTAAATAACAAGTCCGCCGGGGGATCGTCGATAAAGAACCATTGGTGTTTAGTTAATAACCGGCGTTCAATTAGTTTACCGATTATATCCGCTTTTAAATCCGGAGGAATCAAGTTGGATATCCCCAGCAATGTGGAATGATTGGCCAAATCTAAAATAGTCAGCGAGTGGTGGCTGAGACCCCGGTGACGTTCTCTTTGGTCAGCCCCGCTGATTCGGGGAGCCGCCACCGGCAGCCCTTTCAATTTAGCAGCCAGATCCAATATCCACGACTGTTCAATTCCGCTAAAACCAAAAGGAGTGCCCGTCCCAACAATGCCGGGTCCAAGTGCCACAATAATTAAATCCGGTTTAATGGCCTGATAAGCGGCTAGTAAAGCCGAGGGGATGCTTACGGCCTCCAGGTCTCCCCCGAAAGCATGTCCGGAAGTGACCGTCAAATCCAATAGTTGTTTCTGTTTCAACTCCCTGACCAAATCACTGAGGGCTAGCGGCAAGGCTGCCCCGTCAGTCATAATGTAGGCTACTTTAGGCTCGCTTTTAACCTTCCGAAACCCCAGTATAACCCCTGGCAACATACTGTGTAAAGGCGCGGCCACCACCGGGACCCCTTCCAAAGAAGCCGATTCCGTTAAAACCTGATGCCAGGGGCTGGCCTCTTCCTCGGCGGCCAGAACCGGAAACTGCCAGGGAGTATAGCGCAGCTTCATGATATGTCCCGGAAATTCCCCGGGCTCAGCGGGAGCGTATTCGGGAATAACAAAATGCCGCCCTCCGGTACCGAGACCGAGTTTGACGGCAGAAGTATTCAAGATTACTTTTTCACCGGGGTCAACCCGATGGTAAAGGTGGGGATAATTATAAGCGCGTTCGGGCTCGGAGCGGCCATCCACTTTAACCAGCAATTCCTGCAAATCCGGACTCTCTTTGATTATCTTTAAAACCTGACCAGCAGCCACCGCCAGCATTAAAAACTTCCTCTGCTCTTCTTCCGCAGATGGGCCGGGACCACAAACAATCTGGAATGGGCCAAATGTTTTTCCAGTTCCTCAATCCGCTCCCGGGCCATTTTAAAGCGGAGATCGTTATCGCTCTTCCAAAGTAGGATAAAGCCCCAGCCGCTGATGAGAAAAGTGATCAAAAAAGCCAAGGGCTCATAGGCATCCAACAATAAATAGACCACCAGCGAAATAATTCCCAAATGCAGCAGGGTTAACCCGAAATAATAATTATTATCCCTGGTAAGCTCTAACTTTAACCATTTTTTTACCCATTCAACCATTCGTTTCGCCTCCATTTTGTTCAACCCCGAGTTTTAAAGAGTCAGAATCAACCCATTCCGGTATCTTCGGCAGTTCATTAAGGTTTTTCAGGCCAAAATATTTCAGGAACTGCTTGGTGGTCCCGTAAAGGATCGGCCTGCCCGGCGCATCTTTACGGCCGGCCTCCTCAATCAGATTCTTTTCGACCAGGGTAGCCAAAGCGCTATCAATACTTACACCGCGTAAAGCCTCAATCTCGGCCTTGGTAATCGGCTGCTTGTAGGCTACAATAGCCAAAGTTTCAATGGCCGCTTGCGACAAACCCACACTTCGCGGAACCTTTTGCAGCTTTTCAACATAAGGAGCGCATTCGGGATGGGTGACATATTGGTAGCCGTTGGCCACCTCGATAATTTGAATCCCGCTTTTGGTGCGCAACCTGTCTTCGACCAAATCCGTAAGCAGTTGTTTTACCGTATGTTCGTTAATCCCAACAATTTCGGCCAGGGTTTTCACGGTGATCGGCTCCGATGATGAAAAAATCAATGCCTCAATAATAGCCCGCGCCATAATCAGATTCAAGTGTAATTTCACACCTTTTCCGGGAGTGATAGACTAATCTCCCCGAATAATACCTCTTGAAAAACCACGATCTTCCGAAGTCTAACCAATTCAAGCACTGCTAGAAAACAGGTAATCATCCCGATCTTGGTCTGCACGTCCTTAAAGACGGCTTTAAAAAAGATCCGCCGGTCTTTGGATATTAGGTCAACGATCTCCGTCATCCGTTGTTTGATGGAAACCTCCTGTTTAGGAATGGCTCCAATCGTTTTCGGTTCCAAACCCTCAAAAATCACCTTAAAAGCCTCAACCAGATCCCAGATGGACAATTCTTTTAATGGATTTTCATCGACGGCCACCTTTTGATCGGCAAACTCCCCGGCTATTCGGGGATAGACTTTAAACTGCTGCCCTTCCAAGGCTTTCAGGCTAAGGGCGGCGTCTTTGATCTTTTTATATTCGATCAGTTTTTGCGCCAATTCCCAGCGCGGATCTTCCTCCGTCTCTTCTTCGCCGGCGCTTGGTTGTTGCGGCAAGAGCATCTTCGCTTTAATCTGCATTAAAGTGGCTGCCATTACCAGAAAATCGCCGACCGTCTCCAAATTCAACATTTGAATAGTATGCAGATAATCCAAGTATTTTTCGGTAATTGTAGCGATCGGAATATTATAAATATCTATTTCGTCTTTTTCAATTAAATGCAATAAAAGGTCCAAGGGACCTTGGAAGATATCTAGTTTTATTTGATACTCCATCTTCCACCTTTACATTCACCGGTCTTCGCCAATCAGTCACCCGGAAACAGCCGGCTCAGCATTTGCCGTCCACCAGTTGCAACCATGTCAATTCAATGCTCTGTCCCAAGCGGGGGGGATCGTGATGATGCCTGATCATCTCGACCACTTTTGGCTCAACCCCGAAAATTCGCGCCATATGAGCGCCCCGGGCCGGATGAACCAGATCGACGTAAAACCCATACCCGATTTTTTCCCAAAAATTCACCGGGTAAGTTTTCGCCAATCTCCCTCGTAAAGCCGGTTTAACCCTGCGGACAATTCCTACCAGAATCCGGCTGAAAAAGTTAAAATCTCCCTCAATCTTCCCGACATCATGCAGAAGGGCGGCGGTTACCAAGGGCATTAACTCCACTTTTTCAGCGCCCGTAGTCGCTTTAGCCAGAATTCCCCTGGCGACCGTCAAAGCGTGTTGCTGGTCAATCTTGCTCATTTGAAAGAAGAGAAACTTACCGGGTTCATCAAGGTAAAAATCGGTTAAAGACAAGTCCTCGGGAGTGAGTTTGGTAAACCAGGAATTCAATATCCGTTTGACGACCCCCATCTTTTCACCGCCTTCTTCTATTGCCCGATTAACAGATTAAAAGAATTTGTAACCAGGGGATTTAAAACATAATTAAATACCCCGACAACCAACAAAAGAATCAGGATAAAAAACCCGAACTGCTCGAAGCGATCATAGAAATATCCCGCTCTCCCCCTTAAAAAATATCGCAGAACCTTGGAACCATCCAGCGGAGGAACGGGAATCAGGTTGAAAAAGCCCAAGCTTAAATTGATCAACAGGCCGATTTGGAGAAACATATTGAAATTAATGAGTTGACTTTGAATCAAAACCGTCCGGTTGAATAGACTTGTCAAACCCAAAGGCTGAGCCATTCTAATCAGTAAGGCGAATAAAAGAGCCAAAATAAAATTACCGCCCGGACCGGCTAAAGATACCAATAACATTCCCTTCATCGGATTTTTATAGTACTTAACATTGATCCGCACCGGTTTAGCCCAGCCGAACCGGAAAAAAATCAAGGCTACCATGCCCAGAAGGTCGATATGGACAAGCGGGTTTAAGGAAAGCCTGCCTTCGGCTTCGGGGGTTGGATCACCCAAGCGAAAAGATATCCAGGCATGACAAAACTCATGAAAGGATAATGCCAGTAAAATCCATGGCAGAGAGAGAATGATATAAACGATTTCCTGATAATCCATAACATTATTCCTTCGGGCTTTCAGCAATTGTAGCAACTTCAACAAGGAATTCCCGGTAAAATACCGCCATCATGTTTAACGAAAATATAAGCAACTTAGTTTCCCGTTCCCGGAGCAAGTTAAATCCCATAAAGTCAAGCAGAAACGTAGCGTTAAAATTCCGGCAAAAATTAGTCCGGCTCATTTTTTAACCGCTTGCCGGTTAAAATCCCCCGTTTATTTCCGGCCGCTTTCCGGGCCGTCTTGTCCTCCCTGAGACTGTTTTTGGGATTGACGGTACTGTTGAAAAAACTCAAAAACAGCCGGTGTCAGCGAGACGGCTACAATCCCAAAAATAACTAGCGAAAAATGGGATTGAACCGCCGGAATGTTTCCGAATAAATATCCGGTAAAAAGAAATATGGCTATCCATGACAGACTACCTAAAACGCTGTAAAAAACGAACCGCCAATAAGTCATTCTCCCGATACCAGCCACAAAAGGAGCAAAAGTGCGGATAATCGGAATAAACCTGGCTAAAACGATCGTTTTCCCCCCGTGCCGTTCATAAAAACGGTTGGTTCGCTCCAGATATTCGTTTTTAATAAAACGGAGTCTCTTTTTCCGCAGTACTTTGGCCCTCATTAAAAAACCAATCCAATAGTTGGATGAATCCCCGGACATTGCCGCCAAACTTAGCACCAGAAAAAGAGCGCCGGCGTCCAACGAACCGGTGGCGGCGACGGCTCCGGCGGTAAAAATCAAGGAATCTCCCGGTAAAAAAGGGGTAATCACCAAGCCTGTTTCCAAAAAAATAATTAAAAAGAGCACTAAATAAGACCAACCGCCGAAACTCTGGATTAGTAAAGCCAAATGCTTATCCAAATGCAGAAAGAGCTCGACGAAGGATTGCCAAGATACCATAACGTCACCTAATCCGTGGAGGGAATAAAAGATTTGAATTCTTTATTCGGCTTTACAATCCAGTTTTCCTCCATTTTTTTCTTTTTAAATGATGAAGTAACAATATTAGGAGGTTTAACTTATATTTTACTTTTTATTCATCTGTTTTCAATTTCTTTATGCTATTATTAACGCAAATACTCATTACTCCTCCTTTTCTTTTTTTATATGCCTTGGCGTTGCCGGGGCATCTTATTTTTCTTAGGAAGCCCGCCTTTTCATTATGGAGCTGTCAAGGCAGTTCGATAAGCTTAGCCGCATGTTCCCGAATTATGCTCGAAAACGCTTCGGTTGTAGACCTTGCATAAAGGAGGTTTGGGAGAAGGAATAAATCAGCAAAGCCAGCCAAATCAAACCGAAGCTGCAGGTTTCTACCCGGGTAAACTGTTCCTGATAGACAAAAACACCCAGAATTAAGCTGAAAGTCGGGGTTAAGTACTGGGTAAAACCTACTGTTGAAAGCGGTACTCTATTATTGGCTTTGGCAAACCATAAAAGAGGCGTGGCGGTAATGATTCCCGCCCCCATTAATAGCAGCGTCTCCTGGATTGAACCCACCCCAAAGCTTCCGCTACCATTCAGATGTTGCCAAAGAAGATACCCCAGGGCCAAAGGAGTAACAGCGGCCGTTTCCAATGTAAGACCGGTGATGGACGGAGCGGCGGCGATTTTTTTCATTAAACCGTAGAAACCAAAGGTTAAAGCCAGGGAAAGAGCGATCCACGGTATCTTGCCGTATTCCACTGTTAGAAAGGCTACGCCTGCCAAAGCCAGGACCAGGGAGGATATTTGCCAAAAATTCAAACGCTCCCTTAAAAACACAATTCCCAGAGTTACGCTCAGCAGGGGGTTGATATAATAACCCAAACTGGCATCGACAATATGGCCGGCGTTGACCGCCCAAATATAGATACCCCAGTTGGCGGTAATTAAAATGGAAGCGCCCAGAAAGACCAGACAATTTTTCGGAGTTGCCAGCGCGCCTTTTACGTTTCCCCAACCCCGGCTAAAGGTAACCAGCAGCGAGACAAATATAAAGGACCACAGAATTCGGTGGGCCAGTATCTCAACAGCGGGAACCCGATGTAACAGCTTCCAATAAACAGGAAGAACGCCCCAGGCTGAAAAAGCGGCAACGGCATACCAGACCCCGCTTACGGTCTTTTGGCTGTTATTTTTAGCGGTATTCATAGCGGCAAATCCACCTTAAACAGGAAATTTGGCAACAAATTACTTAATAAAGGATATTCTATTCGAAAACGATTACCAAAATCCTGCCGCACTTCCATAAAGTTATCGGAAACTTAATAATCCCACAGTTTTAAAGCTGAACCGAATATACGCAGGGCAAAATAGAGCAAGACCAAGCCAAGGGCACGATCCAGCCAATGCCGGTATTTATGGTAAAAAGAGCGAAAACCCGATAAGGTAATAATATATGAAAGTGAAACGAACCATCCGCCCACCGCCAGAATCGTCTCTAAACCATAAATCCAGCGAATCCATTCCGGGGTTTGCGGGGTCAGGAATTGCGCAAAGATACTCAAGTAAAAAAGGGGAGCCTTGGGGTTTAAAATGTTGCATAAAAAACCCTCCCTGAAACCTGCTAGGAAGTGTTTTTTCGGTATTCCGGCATCATTTTGGCTGTTCTTCTCATCATCCGGAGCAGCCGGACCGGATCTTAGCCCTTGGATACCTAAGTAAATTAAGTATCCTGCTCCTAGAATCTGAATCCCCCGGAACAACCCGGGGGTTTGCTTCATTATTATGGCAAAACCTAGTATCGTGTAACTTACATGAATAATCAGGGCCGTTGCAATTCCCAAGGCGGTTGCAGTCCCGGCTCTTCTTCCCGCGGCAAGGCAATTTCTTAATACCACCGCAAAATCGGGCCCGGGGGATATTCCAGCCAGCAAACCAACTAAAAAAACCTCCAGAAACATTACCTTTGCTCCTTAAAAATGGCTATTTAAAAAATAACAAACTCCTTCGGACTGATAATATGTCCTCCCGTATTATAACTCGTTTGGTGAGTATGGCGCAAGCCGATTCAACGGCCGGATAAATTCCCGGAGATGAGATCCGGGAAAAGGCATGCGGAGTTCAAAACGGATAATTGCAGAAATTGTCACTACACTAAAACAATTTTCAACAACAAATCATTTAGCCTCGTGGTTAAGGCTTGTTCCCCGAAGCAACGAAAGTGCGTATAAAAAAAAACCGCACATTTACGAAAGGGGGATTTTCAGATGAAGACAGTTTTAGTTGAATGTGCGGTAACCGTAGAAAGGGTTTTAACCAACCTTTGAATTTTTTCTACTTCTTAATAACGTGTGTACCTGCTGATAAAATTATATGGAGAAGGTATTCCGATATCTGAAACCTCATCCAGCAGCTTTTCATCCTCCTTGGATAGTTTCCAGTTGATAGCATCAAGATTGCCCTGCAACTGTTCAATTGTACGTGCACCTATTAAGGGAAAAATAAAAGGTGACGTCTTATTCAACATCCAGTTCAAAGCTACCTGTGGTACCGGCTTTTCAATTCTTGTTGAAATCTCTACCAAACGGTCAATTATTTTATAGGTTCTTTCTCCACCACGCTGTTCTTCATTATCATCCCAGCGATCACCAACACCTGCGCGGCTATCTTGAGGTATTTCCTTATTACGTCTGTATTTTCCCGTGAGCCATCCTCCACCAAGCGCAGACCAGGCGAAGACTCCAAGATTTTCTTCATTCCAAAGCGGCAGCAATTCCCATTCAGGACTT
>JBLNCU010000014.1:0-12789 GCA_050260935.1 Bacillota bacterium | reverse complement strand
TCCGTTTAAGCGTTTTGCCAGTTCGGTTCGACTTAGTAAAAGTCCGGCAATAGATAGTCCCGATGCCGTGATCAATCGTTCATTCGTTATCCGTACTCCATCAAACATTTTTTGAACCTCGTAGGTGACTATTTTACCTTTGATTATTCAAGATTTGATGGCGCTTTTCCTGGTTTTTAGTCTTTTATTTCACTGATTCAGGTTTACAATTACTTTATCTTTCGTTACTTTAATATTCTTTTGTCCAAATACTTCTTTGGCTCCCATCACGAAATCTCTAACATTACTTAAAGCACCGGCAAAACTATCAAATGCGCTTGCAAGTCCCTTTAAATTTGGATCTAATTCCGCAGCAAGATTTAATGCTTGATTAATTTTACCAAGAGTACTAAATAGACTACTTAAGGAATGTCCGGTCGGATCAATGTTATTCACGGGGTTATTAGCCACGTAAACATAGGCATTTCCCTGATTGTTCGGGTCAATTACCGAATCTTCCGTAATAAACCGCCCGATCTCCGGGTCGTAAAACCTGGCGTTGTAGTAATATAATCCGATATCTTCATCGAAATCCTTCCCGGTAAATCCATCTTCAGTCTCATCTGGGTAAGGTTCTTCCCTATCACTCGTTTTAATCCTTTCGCCAAAGGGGGCTTTGGTGAATACTTCCCCCGGCAACTAAGGAAAAAAGGGCGTTTTAGCTGGCTATTCATTTTCCAAGATTTTCCCACTGATTTCCAATCGAACTTTTTTTACCCCCGCCAAAACGCCCAACTAGGGTTTTTGGTCTGATTCGATCTTATCCCATAATGAAATTTTTGGCAATTAAAAGTTTTCCTTGTCCCTGGGATGGCAGCGAGCGTGGACTTTTTTCAAATCCTTGATGGCAACTCTAGTATAGATCTGGGTGGTTTTTAATGAGGCATGGCCTAGTAATTCCTGGACATAGCGGATATCGGCCCCGCCTTTTAACATTAGGGTAGCGCAGGTATGCCGCCAGGTATGGGTGGTCACTTTCTTTTTAATACCCGCCTGCATGGCCCGGTCGGTGCAAATTGTAGCGATCGTCCCCCGGTCTAAAGGCTGTTCAAACCAGCGGGAAAGGAACAGGTTGGGGTATTTAGGGTTTTTAGGCCGGGCTTTCTTAAGATACTCTTTCACATAGAAGCAGGCCATTTCTCCGATAGGGACCACTCTTTCTTTCCCGCCTTTGCCATCCACCCGGAGCAACCCTGACTCAAAATCAATGTCCGCCAGGGTGATGGTAGCCAATTCCGTAACCCTGATCCCGGTGGAGTACAGGACTTCCAGGATTGCTCTATCTCTTAAGTCAAACGGATCTTTAGTATTGATCGACTCCAGAATCTTACGGGCTTCCCGGGCGGTTAGGATGACCCGGGGCGGGTTCCGGGTGGTTTTCGGCAGTTCCATAGAGGCAGCCGGGTTGATTAGGATTAGGTTCTGATCGGCCAGGAATTTAAAGAACATTCGCAGTACCGTAAGCTGGAGGAGTTGGGTTTCCAAGGATAGAGGTTTGCCCCGGTATTCCTGGTAATAGAGGGCAGTCCGGTATTCTTCGAGATCGGCGGCGGTAAACTGCTGGATCGTTTTCTGTTTCGCCGCCAAGTATTCAAAGAACCGGGTGAGCTTTCCCTGGTAGGTTTCAATGGTTCTAACGGCAAATCCCCGCATCGTTAAATGATCTAAAAAGAGTTTGGCAAGTTGCGTGTTATCCATGACGGACCTCCTTGTTTCTGGGATGGTAGCGGTTATGGGCTTTTTTCAAGTCCAGGGGAAGCAGTTGGGTATAGATTTGGGTACTACGGATACAATTATGCCCTAACAGTTCCTGAATGTGCCGGATACCGGCTTTGTTCTGGAGCATGTGCAGGGCGCAGGCATGGCGGAGACTGTGAAACCGGAATTTCCAGCCGAATTTCCCGGCATGGGTCCAAAAAACCGCTTCCATGCCGCTTCTGCCCAGACGTTTGCCTTGGACTGCTTGGAAAATGGCCGGGTTTCTCAGATTACGCCGGGTTTTCAGATAGAGTTTTAAATAGAAGGCGGCGGTTTTACCAAAGGGAACGATCCGGTCTTTACCGCCTTTACCCCGGACTTTCAAGAGCCGGTTTTTTAGATCCAGGTCGTCCAGGTTTAACAGGCTGGCCTCGGTGACTCTTAAACCTGTGGAATAGACCAATTCCAGGATAGCCCGGTCCCTAAGTCCCGTCCCGGTGGTCAGGTCAATCGATTCCAGGATCTGTTTCATTTGCCGGACGGTGGGGATGTTATCCGGCAACCGCCGCTTTTTAAAGGGCAGTTCGAAGTTACGGCAGGGGTCAAGCAGGATTAAATGATTGCGATATAGGTAGCTGCAAAACCGCTTTACCGCTAATAAATAATATAGAATCGTTGCTGTTTTCAACCCTTGCATTGAATCCCGGTAGTCTTTCAGGACGCTGGCGGTGGCTTGATCGAGATTTAACTCCCGGCCAGTTAAAAAGGTTTCGAATTTATTGAGAGATTGCCGCTCCCCTTTGATGGTGTGAGCGCTTAGTCCCAGCATTTTTCGGTATTCCAGGTAGTTTTCGATTAGTTTTCCCAGGTGGGTTGGTTCCTTGACGGCGATTGATTCCCGCTTCAGGTCTTGGAAGGGGTTGCGGGGCAGATAGCCACAGACTTGACAGTACTTGTAAAATGAGCCTACGGTATACCAGAGGAGCTCCGCCGAGCTAGGGTTCAAAGCGGATAATGAATCCCGGTAAATTTTTAGTTCTACGGTAGTTACCTGGTCCGCGGTTAAATTTTGGGTGTCTAAAAACTGCTTGAATTTGCGCAGGCGGGACTTTTCCTGCTTTATCCCGGTTATTCCGATGGTTTTACGGTGTTCCAAGTATTTTTGCATTAATCGTTCCAAATAGATATCCCTCCTTTATGGCGAATTTCAGTAGATTTTTTTAGCCAGTAATATCTTTTTGGGGGTTTAAAAATTACGGTTGGGCTAAGGCTTGCTGCTTGGCTGTTTCCAGGCTGTTTTTTTCATCCGAAACTTGGCCGAAAGGCGCTTGAATGGAATCCGAATGGTCCGGGGCTTTTTCCGAAAGGTTGGCGGATTTAACCGAAAGGTGTTGTCGTAGTTTTTGCTTTAGCTGCCTGGCATCCAGTAACCCTAACAGGAACTTCTCCCCGGCCTGGCCTTCCCCGTGGTAAAGCAGTTCGTAAAGGTGTTTCTGCCCGTTCTTGCCGGATCTTACCGCCAGGTATTCCAATTCCAGCAGTTGGTTTAAATGGACATGTAACTGGGTATTGCCCCAACCGGTGGCCTCCCGGAGTTCGCGGCGGCTAAAGAGGCATTCCTCCTGACTTTTCCCGGTCTCTTTCATCCTTCCTGCGACCATCTGCCAGATGAAGTTTAAGAGCCTGCGGGTGGCCGGGGCCATCTCGTCTAAGGAGTGGCCCAGGACTTCATTGGCCAACCGGTTGGCCAGGTCGATATCGGCAAGCGTCGCCTCAATGTATTCGATGGTCTTTCCCTGGTGTTTCACGGTCCTTTTCGGGCGCTGATACTGGTGGAGGAAGGCAATCGCCCGGATCAGTCCCAGGTATTTCTTGTGGTCGCGCCGGGTGCGGAGCCGGTCGGAGAGAAAGGTCAGGTGGGGCGCGTAAGGATTGACCACCAGCAGGGGTTTTAGAAGCCGCTGCATATTCTGCTGGCGCTTTAGCACGTTTTCGGCTTCCAGCTTACCGAGTATCCCGGCCAACGTCTCGTTCTCCCGCTGCCGGTCGTGGATGTTACGGGTCTGCTCCCGGTCCTCGTCCACGGTCAGGATCAGGAAGCGGCTGGCCGTCTCGTAGTCAATCTCGGCGGCGGTAGTGGTGAGCATGATCGCAATCGGTCCTTTGACTTGATACTCCTGAGTTCGCATCTTGCCGGAAACCGGGTCTTTGCCGGTGGAGGCGATAGTTAGATTCTTATCGCTCTGCATGGTCTTGATGGCGTAATTGGCTCGTTCCGCGCCTTCATCTTCGGCGATGGCTAAAACTTTATGAACCAGGGCGTTTTCTTCGAGATAGAAGAGGGATTGGCCGGTGATAGCGGTGTATTTAACCCGGTCTTCTTCGGGGACGAAGGAGAGGATCGCGTCTTGCAGGGATGATTTCCCGGCGGCGCTCCGGCTCATGAAGATGACCGCCAGAGGATCCTCGAGTTTCCGGGAGATGGCGGCCAGATATCCGACTAATTTGTTAGTCTCCTCCCCCACGGTGCCGGTGGCGGTGAAATCTTTTAGGATTTGACTGATAAGGTCCGGTTGTTTCAAGACGGCTAAAGCGCCCTGCTCTTCTTCCGGGGTCATCCGGTAGACTTTTTCTTTGGCCGGTAGCCCGGCGTTTACGAGTTCTTTTTGAATCTCTTCCAGTTTCAGGAGCAGTTTGGCTAGGTCCGCCCGGAGCAGGTCTTCGGCAAGGCCGGTTTCTTTGGTTGCCCCGGTAATGAATTGGTTACGGTGTTTGGCGCT
The DNA here is from genome assembly GCA_050260935.1 of Bacillota bacterium. Classification (GTDB taxonomy): domain Bacteria; phylum Bacillota; class UBA4882; order UBA8346; family UBA8346; genus UBA8346. The sequence continues at coordinate 8,272 of JBLNCU010000014.1, read as the reverse complement.
GTAGAGGTCAATAGTATCGATATATAGCCGATCCCCATGACTTACCCGCAGGTTGATCTTCATCACTTCGGAGGATGGTTTTTTGGCCAAGCCCCGGATGCGGTAAACTCGATCAGCAATGGTAATGACAATTTCGGATTCGTTCACCTCGGCAGTCAAATCATTCTTCGGAGCCAGTGGGACAGCGGCTAGAGAACTGCTGGAGGCGGTCTGCTGGATCGCCATCCGGATCGGGGTGGCCTGGTCGATTAGTTCCCGGAATGCTTTGGTAGGATCGGATTGTTTGAGAGCGAAAGCATTAGCATCCATCCCTTCCGGGAAATTAACCCGGTAGACATCAATCCCGGCGGCGGCAAATTTGGGCGCCAAGGCTAAAGCGGCCTGGTTCCCGGCCTGGTCGTTATCGTAAGCGAGATATACTTTTTCGGTTGCATAGAGGTTAAAGGCGTTCAACAGATCCGGGGTAAACCCGCCCACTCCAAAGCTGGCGGTCACGTGACGCAGGCCGTTTACCCAGAAGGTCAGGGCGTCGATTAGAGCTTCACAAAGGATAATCTCTTTACTGGCCTTGAATGCTTGCCAGTTCCAGACTCCCCGGTGTGGTCCGGGCAGGTAAAGGTGGAGCGGGGTGCCTTTACGGAGGTTGGAGAGGACTTTCCGGCCATAGATTTCCAAAGTACTGCCGTTTTCATCAAGGATCGGGATAGTTACCGAGCCGTTGAAGTGTTCGTGGCCGGAGTCGCGGAAGATCCCGATCTCTTTTAATCCGGTCCGTACTTCCTCGGAAACGGCATAGTTTAAGGTCCGGTTGGCGTAGCCGATCTTGAAGGTCTGGATCGCTTCCTCACTGCGGATGCCCCGTTTGGTCAGGTATTCCAAGGCTGCCGGGTCGCGGTAAAGGGTCTGGTGGTAAAACTCGGTGACCTGGTTTAAGAGTTTCTGCCGGTCGAGGTTTTCGGCGACTATGGGAAGCTCCGGGACTCCGGTCAGTTTTTCGACGGCGTGCCGGAAGGAGATTCCCTCCAGTTTCATTAAGAAGTCAATCACGCTGCCGCCGGTGTTGCAGGCTCCGAAACAATGCCAAAGATTGGTTTCGGGAGTAATGACCAGGGAAGGCTCGTGGTCGTCGTGAAAAGGACAGAGGCCGACAAAATCAGCGCCTTGTTTTTTTAGGGTAATCCCTCTCTCTTGAACAAATTCCACTAAGGGTATTTCCCGTTTGATCCGTTCGATCTCGCTTTCCGGGATTCGTGCCATTTCTTCTCGTCTCCTCTCGTATGCGCCTATTGCCCGCAGGCCCGCGTCTTTTCGTAAATAATATCTTTCAAGTGTTCCATAGCAATCTTAAAGGCGGCCATGTCGGCGATAGCCCGCCCGCTTTGGTATTCATTGGAGATATCCTCCACATTGGGACCGCTAAAGGTGAAACTGACGAAAGGGCGGCCGCTCCGTCCTCTCGCCAGGTTGGTTTCTTCCAGGCGGCCGCCTTTGGATAAGATATATGCGCCGCAATAAAGATCCTGGGTGGTTACTCGCATGTTCTTCCCTCCTCGATCAGTTGAATGGTAGTCAGTCCCGGCAACTGCTTGACGATCACTTTCTGGTTAGATTGAAAACCCAAATTATCAAGCCATAGCCCGGAAAGCCGGAGCGCCGGGACTTTTCTGCTACCCGCGTAAGTATAGCCAATAGTAAGCCTGCGATCTTTCATTTACTCGCGCCTCCTTTTAATTCAGACTCCAGTAAGGCCAGGGCTTCTTTTAAAGCTTGGACGGCCTTCTGTTTTTCCTCTGCCGGCAGATCGGGACGATAGGAAAAACCCATCAGTTTAAAGCCTTGTTTGGTGCGCTGGAAGTAGGGGCGCTCTTTGGGTTGGCTAGGCTTGTCCTTTTTAGCGCCTTTGATCTTGCGTTCCAGTTCCCGGCTGGATAGGCTCTTTTGCTCGATCTCCTTGATCAGCTTGATTAAATATTCAGCGCTGAATAAATCGGTAGAATCCTTAAGCGCCAAGGCATGGACGGTATTGATCCGGTTTGTTTTTAAGGCTTCAAAAACCGGAGTCGGTAATGATAGCAGGCTAAAGTATCGGCTGATCTTCGGTTGGGAACAGCCCATGATTCCCGCGATCTCCTCCTGGGTGTGGCCTTCGTCTTGAAGACGTTTGCAGGCGTTGGCGCGGTCCAGGTCGGTCAGGCTCTTCCGCTCCTCGTTTTCCAAGACACTGAGCCGGTGGGCTTTATCGTCGGAAATATCGGGTAATATAACGGCTTTGACAGTATGACCACCGATCTCCCGGATGCTCCGGGTGCGGCGAAACCCACAGATTAATTGGTAGGGTGGTTTTACCCCTCTGACGATCACCGGGATCTGCTGGCCGTCTTTCTTGATCGAGTCAATTAGTAGAGCCAGATCGGGATCGAGCCGGTATTCGAATTGGGTATTGTTCAAATCGATTTCGGTTAAAGGAAGTTCGGTCACGCCGGAGGTTTTAGCTCCGGCGATCTCTTCCACGTAATGCAAGGTAGGGGTTTTTAAGATCCGATTATTAGACACGCGCCATCAACTCCCGGTAGGCGGCTTGGTACTCTATCGCGCCTTTGCTTTTGGGTGCGTATGTAATAATGCTTTGTCTGGCTGCCGGTGACTCTTCAAGTTTGACGTTCCGAGGGATCATGGCGGTTAATGTTTCTTTGGGGTAGAACTTGCGGATCTCCGCTTCACCTTCCCGTGCCATGATTGTCCGAGGGTCGTACATGGTGATCAGGATGGCTAATAGCTCCAAGTCGATATTGGCACTAGCTTTTACCTTAAAAAAGGTTTCCATTAAATCGTTGGTCCCTTGTAGGCAATAAAAAGAAGGTTGGATCGGGATCAGGATGGAGTCGGCAGCGGTCATGGCGTTGACGGTTAACGCTCCTAATGTCGGCGGGGTATCGATGAAGATTAAATCATAATCTAAGCAGATTGCCAGAGCATCTCTTAGGTAGAACGGTAGGTTGACATCGGAAGCTCCGGATCGTTCCAAGTTGGCTAAACTGGCATCGGCGGGAATCAGGTCAAGGTTTGAAATCTGGGTTTTGACTACGACTTCTTTAAATGGTGCGCCATAGTTCAAGAGGTTGTAAACGGTGGGCTGGGCTCTTTGTAGCTCGATAAAGGTTTGAGTGAGGTTTCCCTGCGGGTCTAAATCGATTAAACAGGTGCGTTGTCCTTCGCTGGCGGCGATTGCCCCCAGGTTTAGGCAGGTCGTGGTTTTTCCACAGCCGCCTTTTTGGTTGGCGACAGCTACGATCATTTTTTTCGTCTCCTCTCGTTTTTCGTTTTCTGCTGCCACCTTGAGAAGAGATCCATAGTGTGATACAATACATGTAAGCACACGTGGGGCTTCGTCTCCTCTCGTGGTGGCTGGGGCTGTCGGTTGCTCCGACCAAAGAATGGCCGACAGTCCTTTTAAAAATATTTTGTAGTCAATCTTATCTCTAATTGTAACAATTTTATCTCATATTGTCAATGGCCTTTTGTTATGTCTTATGTTAAAATAAGCTGGATATATCAATTTTTTCGGAGGTTTTAATGTCCAGCTTAGGCGAAAAATTAAGGAAACTAAGACGCGAAAAGGATTGGAGTCAAACACAGCTAGCCCAAAAGATAGGTACACATCGAAGGCTGATTTCACGTTATGAAACAGATGCCGGTACTCCATCTACGGAAACGTTACAAAAAATCGCCGAGATCTTTGGAGTTACTACAGATTTTTTGTTAGCTGAAAGTTCTACCAAAAACCTCGCCAGTGTTAAAGTTAGTGATAAAGAGCTTTTAGAATACTTTGAAGAAATAGAAAAACTAGATGACTTCGATAAAAAGGCTTTAAAGGCTATAATAGAAGCCATGATTCTAAAAAGTAAAATGAAAACCATGATTAAATAATTTGCAATTATTCAGCGCCGAATAACCACCCCAATCCCTTGACTTCCAAGGTTTTGCGGTGGTTTTTTGTTTTTCATGCCAAAGTTATGATACAATAAATATCAAACCGATCTCAGGAGGATGATTTTGATGGATGATAACAAAGTTGCAGTATTAATTGAAGATCTAATGTCCAAGTTCCGTACCTTCGGCGAGGGATTAGACGGCCTAAGAGATGAAATGAATAATCGTTTCAATAATTTAGAGCAAAAAGTCGATAAACTGGAATTTAAACTTGATGCCCATATTGAACAAGACCGCCGGGACCACCTCCAACTAATGCAATTAATCAAAGAAACCGATATTGAAGTCCAAGAATTAAAGCGGATAAAATAACCCGCCCTCAAAAACCGCCGTCAAACCACCCTCCGAGAGTTTAACCGAAAATATTCAGCGCTGAATAACCGCCTCAATCTCTTTACCGTCAAGGCTTTGAAGCGGTTTTTGCTTTTCTTTACCGTCTATCCCAAATCGGAACCGGCCAGCCGGATCGGGAAACTTCTCCGCCGCCCATTGTCTCCGCCCGATGCAGCCGATCACCGGTCACGGCCTAAAACCAGCGACTAAAGAAAGAAGGCCGTCACCTGTTGGCCATCTCACCGGACCGCGAAAAACCGCCGCAGTCCGCCGGGCTGGGCTGAATCTTCGCCGCCTACTCTTCCGGGCCTGAAATCTCCACGGGATCGTATAATGCAGTTATTACGTAAACGGCCATAAGTCGATCATGTTAGTCGTGGCCTATTACGTAATCCTACACATTATACGACCCCGCTGGGTTCCCCCTGCCCGCTCCGTCGCTGATTCTGGCTGTCTTGTCACCCGTCTGTCCCCCAGGGGACGCCCTTTAAAAACATATCAAGCCCGGTAAAGCTTCGGCAAACACCGCGCCGAATCTTTCCCAGGCTTCTAATTCCAGTAATTCAAGGTCGCCCCCCTAATTGCCAACCCAATTTACAACAAGAAAAAATCAAGGCCGAGCGTCAGCGAGTGCATTTTAGCCTTGATTTTTTCGCCGCTTGTGAATTAAAATAGACTACCACCGGGGCGGCCTTTCTTACCTGCGTTTTGATCTTTTAATGGAATCCCTTGAGGGATGGCGGGTGAATCGGCGTTCAATAATCACATCGGGCGGGAGGGTTGGCATCTTCGATCCCCCAGCCGCGACAGTGAGAGCAGACCTGATATGTTCGCCTGCAAAAGTCTGCGTGCTGTCGCGGCTGCTTTCGGCCATCCTCCTCCAAAGCCGACTTCGGAAGCGCTGCCCTGGTTGTCCAATCTTCCCCAGGCGCTGCTTTCCTCGAAACAGGATGTGCCAGTTTCACCCAGTGCCGGACAGAATTACCCGCTGGAGGTAAAGTAGGTTTACCTAAGCGCCCCTTCCCCTTGACATGACACGCAGAAACCACATCAGAGCGCCTCCTGTCCTCCAGTTTCAATCAAATACCTTGCCCGGTTGGGGTGCCTGGTGGTTGGTGGTCTGGAGGATAGGAGGGCGGCGGGGAAGGGGCGCGGTCTTTGCCGTCCTTGTTGGTTCCCACCGAAGGATCAGGGGGCTGGGCCGGTCAGACAAGATTTTACCGGCTTGATTCGTTCCGGTTGACCGGCGCGCCCTCGGCAGGCGACTTCTTTGACAGGACATAGGCCAACGGAAAAGGAGACGGTCTTTTCCGGATATTCCGGCTTTCAGTTAAAGACGGTCTCCGATCTTGCAATGGGTTTAATAGGCAAAGGGCGCTGTCTGCGGTTTTTAGCAGTCAGCGCCCGTCATTCCCTTTACTTCCCAAACTCCAATTTTACATCCGAAAGGCACGTATCATCATACTTAGTTCCTTTATATACTTCGGAAATAGTAATCCGGATGGTTCTGGTCTTTTTTCTTACAGGTATTATCTGAGGCTTTGAAGTATCTTTTAAGGTAACCTTTGACTTGCTACCATCCCCAAATTCCAGAATAACGGTTTTTATGCGGTTATTCCGGGTAAAGCTCTCGTCACTTTTGGCGTAACCGTTGGTCAAATTCAGGCTGTTTACCTGCATCGGTTCGTCAAAACTGAATTCAACCCATTCACCTATCCCGCTTTTATTGCCTGTAGGAACCCAGGCTGTTTTTGGATCTCCGTCAATAAGGTTGTAAGCACTGTATAAACGGTTTTCTTCTAATTTAGCTGAGGATGTTTTAACTGCATAAATGTTTGAAAGTTGTTTGCTATAAATCATCTTAAAAGAAAGTAACCCCAATCGATTGGCTGCCAAAAGTAACTCAATATTAGTTGATCCTTTTTGTGACAATGCTTGCGTATATAAATCACGTGCTTTTGTTACTTGCCCCGCTACTTCAAGGCTAAATCCGGCGTATGTGCTTGCAGTACCCATAAATTCTTTTGGAACTGACGGCCATAGTTCCTCAAGTGGTAGATCTCCAGCACAAAATTTAGTCAGTTGAGTTACCCAGTCTCCATTTTTATCATATGAAGCTAACTCTCGGAAGTATTGCTGTTTCTGTTTAACAGAAGATTTATCAAGCAACTTAAATAAAATCACGTTTAAAGTTCTTTCATGTAAAGGATTTGATTTAAACCTTCCATCGTAGTGATCTGGTATGGTCTTTTGGTCTTCAACCATTTTACCGATTATAACCGATGTTTGCTCCATAACATTAAAACAATGCGTAGCATAAAGATCAAAATATCCATCAATAGTTAATGCGTACCATACACCAGCTTGAGTGTACTTCCCAAGCATACGGTAAGAATCTGCTACTAAATTCCTCGCATGACAAACGGTTGAACTGATAATAAATGATTTTTTAGCGGACTCATAATCCTTAATCGCTGGAATGAGTTGCTTTATTACAGTTTCGTAACTACCGTTGCTGTAAAGCTTGTCGTAATCGCACAATTCGTTATTGTTTTCACTCCCGTAAGATGAATTAACTATACCACCTAAGAGTAATATCATAAAGAACACCGCCATCATTATCTTCTTATGCATGTGGAAACCCCCTTTTTCATTCTAGTCAAATAGTAATAGCCGATAAATTCACCATCTTTCGCGTTATTACGGTTTACAGCCTCATAAAAGCTATTCCAGTTACCACCATGAGGGTAATTCCCAGTTCCAGGGAAAACTGTTTGGCACCCGTGAGAACCACGACTTGTTGGAGAAAAACCACTATGAATATGAATTCCGTTAGCGTACCACTGATTATAGTAGTCAGAATCTGGGTTTGGATTAACCTCCTCAGTTGAAACTTTTCCATTTCCTTCAAGAGCAATCGCATTATAATCCTCGTATTTTGACGAATGATGTACCACCTTAGTCATCGTATACGGGTCATTTAATGGGCTTTCCGCTATTGTAGCATATTGCGATGAATCATTCGACAAAGTACTCCCTTGCCAAGCTCCTATGGCTCCTTGTTTCGTTGTAGCAACCATTATAGCCCCGTAGTACTCAGCGTTTCCTTGTTTATTCTTAACAAATCCTTCTATCGCTATTACGTTTGTCTGTTTTTTACCTGCTTCTCCGGCCTTATAATTGATATTCTCGGTTACTTCATAAGTTCCATCTTTCGTTCTTACTGTATAAGATTGCTCGAACTCCTTCGCTGAAGCTTTGGTTGTGATTTCAACAAGATCGCCTTTCTCGTTAATAAACGTTTGAACAGTTTCTCCATTAACTACTTTATGGTTTTTATATGTTACCGTAACTTTTTCCTTATAGCTAACACCTGGAATTCCAACATCTTCCGCTGGAATTTCTCTTTCATAAGTTTCTGTACGATTTGCATCCTTAAAAAGCTCTTGAACATTCTGAATTCCATTCCAAAGGCTTATGAACGTACTAAAAGCACCAGCAGCTTCTTTAAGATTAGGATCAATTGTGGCAAGTGCGTTTAAAGTAGCGGAAAACAACTGCAATCCAGTTGCAATTGGTATAGTCCAATGCCCCGTAGGATCGATATTGTTGACGGGATTCTCGGCGCAATAAGCATAGAGGTTTCCATTACTGTAGGGATCGCTCACGCTGTCTTCCGATATAAACCGCCCGATCTCCGGGTCGTAAAACCTGGCATTGTAATAATATAACCCAATATCTTCATCAAAATCCTTCCCGGTAAATCCATCCTCAGTTTCATCCGGGTAAGGCTCTTCCCGGTCGCTTGTTTTAATCTTTTCGCCAAAGGGGGCAAAATCCCTTTCGACAACCTTATTGCCATACTCATCCGTAATAGCCAGTGCTGTGCCCAAGTGATCGTTGTGATAGTAAAACTTCTTCCCTGATCCACCTACAACTCCATTCACTC
>JBLNCU010000013.1:0-3583 GCA_050260935.1 Bacillota bacterium | reverse complement strand
TGTGGATATGGGTAGTCTGGTAAAAGCACTGGACGAATGGCTAAGAAGAAGGATAAGAATGTGTTACTGGAAACGCTGGAAGAAAATCAAGACCAGACAGGACAATCTTGTCAAGCTCGGCATTGATGATTACAAAGCGTGGGAATATGCCAACACTAGAAAAGGCTACTAGAGAATATCCAATAGCCCCATTCTCGTTAGAGCCTTAACCAATGAGCGACTCAAGAAACAAGGATATCCGACAATAACCGGAAGGTACTTATCAGCACACACATTAATTCCAATCTGAACCGCCGTATACCGAACGGTACGTACGGTGGTGTGAGAGGTCGGTAGGTGAAATAATCACCTGCCTGCTACTCGATTTTACACTAACGCAATTTTTAACGTAGGTTTATCGTGGCTGGAAGGATGTGGAGAAAAACATTATTGTTGGTTCAACCTGGTTATGACCGCTGTCAATTAGATAAATATTTTGTGGTATAATTATGATGCGAAGGGAAAGGAAGGTTGATGGAATGAATCCACAGGAAACGGAATTTATTATTAAAGCCATTGCTGATGTTAAACTATCATTGGAAAAGAAAATAACTGCATTAGAGCAAAAAATGGATGAACGGTTTAACGAGATAGATGAACGGTTTAACAAGGTGGATGAACGGTTTAACAAGGTTGATGAACGGTTTAACAAGGTGGATGAACGGTTTGACAGATTAGAGAGAAAGGTAGACCATACCATTGAAGAAGTTGCACGATTAAGGGAAGATGTAACCGGTTTACAGTCTGAAACATTCGAGATAAAACGGGTAAAATGACAGATATATTGCAGAAATAAGGGAAGAGAGGCTGCTAAACTGACCTTTCTTCTTTGTTTTTCTTACTAAAATAAGTCGGAACCAGGGCTTTCCCATATTTACTTCTGAAGAACAATACAATATAATGGAGGGAGTCGTAAACAAATGGCACTTTTCAGGAAGGCGGTCTAATGTTTGTTAGGGCTTTAACCATCACTTTGTTTATTCAAGATGCGCTCACCTTGAAGGATAAAAGACAAGTTCTCCAGAGTTTAATGGAAAGGGTCCGCCGCAAATATAACGTAGCCGTTGCCGAGGTCGGGTATCAGGAACAATGGCAACGGAGTGAGCTTGGACTGGCTTTTATAAGCAATGAATTCTCCTATCTCGACCAGTTGCAACAGGAGGTTCTGAAATTTATCGAGGCCCGGTATCCGGTAGAAATAACCGAAATCAATGTTAATGATTTATAATTCCGCAACCACTGCCCCGGTAGTGGTTTTACTTATTTTAGAGCTTTTCTTGCATTTACCAAAAACCTTTTTCATTGCAATTTTGAAAACTGCGACCGGAACCTTTCATAAAAACAAATTTAATGGTATATTTATTACTATAAAAGGCTTCTTTGTGACCAATTATTGCATAAATATTCAAAAGGCGGTTTATAGAAGATGATTACTTTCCGGAAAGCCAGGATGTCCGATGTCGGGAACTTACATACCCTGATCAACGATTTCGCCGAGAAGGGATTGATGCTGCCGCGTTCGCGCAATACTTTATACGAGACTTTACGCGAATTTACCATAATCGAGGATGGCCCTAAGCTGGTGGGAACCGGAGCTTTGCATATCATTTGGGAGGATTTAGCAGAGATCCGGGCTTTGGCGGTTAGGCCCGAATATCAAAAGCAGGGGTTCGGAAGGCGGCTGATAGCCGATTTGATAAACGAGGCGCTGGAACTGGATATTCACCAGGTATTTGCCCTCACATACCAAGTGGCTTTTTTTAAAAAGAATGGTTTTCAAGAAATAAGCAAAGATGAGATGCCTCATAAGGTTTGGAAGGAATGTATCAATTGCCCCAAGTTTCCGAACTGCGATGAAGCTGCCATGATTCGCTACTTATAAAGTTATTCCGGGGGCTGGTCCGGATTTTTAGCCTGAAAAGCCAGACATGTGTGGCCATCAGCCTTTTGAACCACGGTTGAAGGCAGCTGTTTGGCTTTAAAGCCAAAGGCCCGGCAACCATTGGGGAAATTCTTATCCCAAGTGATATGAAAATGTTTGCATTTAAAACAGTTAACCTTCTCCGCTTCCATTAATCTCTTTTTATCACAATTCTAGAAGAAGATCAATGTTTAACCCGGAAGGGGGATGTCTAATTATTTGACTTTTTTTGACCAAAAGCCTCGAAAGCGAAAGATAGGAGAAAAATTACTTTAAAAGCCTTTGCTTTGGGGGAATGTTTTAATGCGCGCCTTCAAATTGAATCAGTTTGCTTTAAAAAGGGGCCAATGGAAGTTGGCCTATTTTAGTTCTATAGATTAAAATAAAGATACAAAAGGTCAATATAGATCAAAAAAGGAGGCATCCATTATGTTCAACTTGGTACCTTTTAGCTTTAATCAACTGGAACGGGGGTTTTTAAGCGACTTTTGGGGGGATCAATTCTTTAACAACCGGTTGGCGATTTTTAAAACCGATATAAGCGATAACGGTAAAGAATATGTTATCGAGGCCGAGCTGCCAGGTTTCGCTAAAGAGGAGATCAACATCGAAGTGGCTGATAATCAGTTAACCATCAGCGCCGCCCGGAATAATGAGACTGAAGAGAAGAAAGAGAATTATATCCGGAAAGAACGCGTTTCCGGCCGGGTTTCACGGAGTTTCGCCGTCGATAACGTTAAAACTAATGAAATCAAGGCTGAGTTCAAGGACGGAATTTTAAAACTGGTTCTCCCCAAGAAGGAAGCAGAGGAAAACAGAGTCCGTCGCATTGAGCTGAATTAAATAGCGGAGCAAGGCTTTACTGGAAATCCGGGTTGCAACCCGGATTTTTCTTTTGGGCGCGGCCAAATATTTGAGTTGCCGGCCGGGATGAATGCCGACTGAAGGCTAAAGCCGTCCTGCTACAAGGCGTAAGGGTCTTGAAGGGCCCTTAAAATGGGATGATAGATTCAAGTCGACATTAGTCAGGGCACGGACCGTTTGCAGTCAGATTGGCTCTTTGACGGGTCTCTGGTGGCTCTATAACAAAACTTGACAATCATGACGGTTGGTGTTACTATTTTTGAAAAAGTATTACTAAGAGCCAAAGGGAAGGCTTCAGGTTTAGGAGTTTCTAATGCCGGGTATTGAAAATGCTTTGTTGGGGTTAAGACGACTGGATGACTTGGCGCTGAAAGACAGCGTAATTCATCGTTTAACTCCGGTCGTCAAATTACTAACCGCCTTGGTATTTATAGTGGTAACAGTGTCGTTTCCCAAATACGATCCGGCTGCTTTATGGCCGATGGCCTTCTATCCGGTGGTTCTAATAATTTTGGCCGGACTTCCCGCCGGCTATCTGCTAAAGAGGTTGTCGTTGACCGCTCCTTTCATTTTATTCATAGCATTGTTCAATCCGCTGTTCGATCGGGCGACCCTCATGAAAATCGGACCGTTCATGGTTTCCGGGGGTTGGGTATCCTTTACGGTGATGGTGACCAAATTCGCCCTGACAGTATTGGCGGCCTTGATTCTAGTTGCCACCAGCGGTATTAATGAAATAGGGTCCGCCTTGTTAAAACT
>JBLNCU010000012.1:0-16243 GCA_050260935.1 Bacillota bacterium | reverse complement strand
ACGTCGATACCAATACGAATGGCCCTATTACTCATAGATAAGATCCTCCAATATAATTTGACACATGTCCGGCTTACACCAGCCGAAAAATATCACTTATGGCGACCTACGGTTGGAACGACCATATGATCGCATCCGACCATCAGGTCATAGCGACCGGGTCGGCATAGCGACAACCCCTGAAACATATTTATTTTTGTATTTTCAAAAAGAGCCGGCCCGCCTATATACTTGGGCCGGCTCTTTTCCGGAAACCAATTAGTGTCCGATCATCACGAAGGCAATGATCTCAACAACAATCAAAATGATCCATGCCCAAGTCAGGTTCGTTTTAATATATTGCTTTGGTTCCAGCTTGGCGTAACTTAAGCCCCACATGGTCCACGACTGAGTCGGGCAAGAACTGGCCACCATAGCGACCGGTGGGATCAGAAACAGAGCAAACAGGAAGCTTTCACTGAAAACGCCCATCGCCTGGAAGATGGAAACCAGTGCAATACCGGAACCCCAAATCATCAGCGGGCCCCGGAACAATGCGAGCGGCGCCAACACGCAGAAAGCGATCAAGATTATCATCGGCGAAGTGGGGATAACGCCACCCAGCAAATGTTGGAGTATGGGAGCAACCTGTTGGGCGGCGCCCTGGAAAATATTTACACTGTACAACATACCAATCAGGAGACCGCTGTCGGCGATACCGTCATATAGGGTTTTTTGGACTTTTTCTACACCCAGTTTATAGGAGACCAAGTTCCGGGTAAGGAGTAACCCAAAGAAGATACCCAGTAAGAAGGAGGGAACCGGCTGCCATTTGAAGAACGAAACCATAATGATTGGTATAAACGGCACGATGACGCAGTACCAGCCAAGAGGTTTCGCTTCTTTCACTTCGGGAGCGGTGCTTACAGCCCAAGCACGGACTTTACCGCCCTTTTTGGCGCGTAGATAATTGAACAAAATGAAGGCAATCATCACGGCAATGTGTACAATAGTAGCAATGATCGCAAAATGGATATACTTGTCATCATATTTGGCATGAGGAAATACACCAAAGAACTGGTTTACATAGGCTATATTCAGATACATGCCGGCTGCGACAGCAAGCATATAAGTGCCCAACGCTGTTTTTTTATCGATGCCGAGGGAGAACATGATGGGCAGGACAATCATACCGATGGCCATAACGGAGCCGACACCGAAAGCGCTGGTAAAAATCAAGGCACAAACGACACTCAGCAGCAACATGGTAATCAAAGGCTTGTCACCGGCTAATTCAACGGTTTTCTTAATGATGTAACTGGCGATACCGGTATCGACAAGCATCCTTCCGAACCAAGCTCCAAAGACGATAATGGCAATAGTTTTACCGTAATTTTCAACCGACGTCTCGAAAATATTGGTTACAACAGTGCCAATGGGTACCCGCCCGATAATGCACCAAACTATGGCGGTACCTATGAAACCAATGAGTAAATTTCCACCCTTCATACAATAAACGATTAAGCCAATAAACGTAACAAGCAGTAAAACACCAGCAATCATATCAATCATGACTCTCTTCCCCCTCTTTACTCTAAGGTTGCAATCTGTTCCGTAGCAAACTCTTTACATTCCATCCACGTGCGCTCAAAGCGAGGAAGCGGGAAACTTCATTGAAATTCCATAACCACCTCCTGTTCGAATGGATTTTTGTTACGAGATCCTAAAATATATCCCGCTAATATATTACCTTAATATATCAGTTGACGCAATACTAAAATTATCGAAATACGAAAGATCTATTAAGGATTAGTAAACAAGACGCCCCCGTTTTTTGGAGAAACATCATAATATTACTTAAAATTGGCAATCCTGATGTAAGAGTATACCGAAAGGGAAAAAACAATGTTGGCTATTTCTCATACAAAGTGGATAATAACGTAAATAACCACCTGGCAGTTGGTTTGGGAATATATGGCGTACTGATCAACACCAATGGCGCCTGCATTTTCTCGGACAATGCCATTGGAGTGCCGAATAAAGAGAACGTAGTGGTTTGGAAAGCATATATCGTTGAGATTTCGGCATTCTCAGTGATACCACTGTATCAACAGCAGTTATCCAGCAGATGTATAATGAACTGAATAATGCCCTCACCGGACTGGTTGAAAAGCGGGGCTGCCACGACTGCTTGACAAGACCTGAACAGTCAATGAATTAAATTTGTTAAGTTGAATCTAAGTCGTTATCAAAAAAAGTACACTTTAAAGTGTACTTTTTTTATTACCTGTGGAAAGGAGTTTACTTTCTTTTAATAGCGTGTGTACCTGTTGATAAAATTATATGGAGAAGGTATTCCGATATCTGAAGCCTCGTCCAGCAGTTTTTCATCCTCCTTGGATAGTTTCCAGTTGATAGCATCAAGATTGCACTTCAACTGTTCAATTGTACGTGCACCTATTAGGGGAAAAATAAAAGGTGACGTTTTATTCAACATCCAGTTCAAAGCTACCTGCGGTACCGGCTTTTCAATTCTTGTTGAAATCTCTACCAACCGGTCAATTATTTTATAGGTTCTTTCTCCACCACGCTGTTCTTCATTATCATCCCAGCGATCCCCAACACCGGCACGGCTATCCAGAGGTATTTCCTTATTACGCCTGTATTTTCCCGTGAGCCATCCTCCACCAAGCGCAGACCAGGCGAAGACTCCAAGATTTTCTTCATTACAGAGCGGCAGCAATTCCCATTCAGGACTTCTGACAAGCAGACTGTATTCGAGCTGAACAGAAGAAATTGCCGCTTTGCCAAGGTTTTTGGCATACATTAGGCCCTTCATAATCTTAGAAGGGGTATAGTTCGACACGCCATAGTTCCTTATTTTCCCTTGTTGAACAAGATAGTCCATTGTAAGAATAACTTCCTCCATGGCGGTCATTTGATCATAGCAATGAATCTGATATACATCAATGTAATCTGTATGGAATCTTTCAAGGCTCTTTTCTATAGAATTCATAATATGAGTCCTGCTCAAACCGGAATCGTTGGGTCCGTCGCCTGTTGGAAAGAACACCTTTGTACCAAGAACGATCTCATGGCGCTTTTTTGACTCTTTAAGCCAATTTCCGGTAATTATCTCTGAAGCTCCTTTGTTATAACTGTCGGCTACGTCAAGATAGTTGCCTCCCTGGTCAATATAGTAATCTAGTATCCTAAATGCATCCTTTTCTTCGACACTCCATCCAAAAGTTTGTGTGCCGAATACTATCCTGCTCAATTTTAATCCTGTGCCACCAAAATAACCATACTCCATTTAAATACCCTCTTTAACCCCTCAGTTTTCTATGAATTTCAATTATTGCCTGGAACTTCCACTTTGCATGAATCATTAGCTTGAAGTTCTACCCCTGTCCGCAATCATTATTTTCAATATTTTGAACAATAAAGCATGTCAGTTACCCATGTTAAGGCTCCTCTAAATAAGTAGGTTAAGCTTCTAATTTGGCTAAATTGGCATAAACGGGAACTAGCGCTTCATATGTTTGATTAAATATCGCAAATAATTGGTCGTACATTGCTTGATATTCCGGCCGGGGTTTTACAGTATGGACAACTTTATTGAAGTTCTTTATGACCTTAAAATCGTTAAATGCTCCAATGGCAACTCCACCGCAAATTGCGGCCCCCATAGAAGTGGCTTCTTCTAAAAACTGCGGCACCAAAACCGGTTTTTGCCAAATATCCGCTAGAATCTGCATCCAAATTTTACTGCGCGCTCCGCCGCCTATGACTATAACTTCATCAATAGGGCTGAACTGATTAAAAATATCAAGAATTATCTTTAAATTAAAAGTGACACCTTCGAGGACCGAACGATAAATCTCTTCTTTGGTAGTTGTTACTTTTAACCCCAAAAAGGCGCCCTTAGCATCCGGGTTCCAACGGGGGCTTCTCTCTCCCAACAGGTAAGGTAAGAATAATACATTATTAGCCCCGGGTTTTGATTTTTCAATAAGTTGGTTAATAATCTCATATGGACTGACGTTTTCAGCTTTGGCCTGATTAATTTCAAGTCCGCAAAGAGTATTCTTCAACCAACTATAGGAATAGCCGGCGCTTTGCATGGTCCCGCAAGGGGAAAATAGATTCTGATCGAGATGGACCCAATTAAAGGTCCGCATTCCCGGGTCAAAAATCGGTGTTTCAGTAGCCAACGCAATCCAGGATGAAGAGCCGATCACATTATAAGCTGAACCCTTTTCGACCACACCGGCGCCTGTAGCGGCGCAGCTACCATCGCCTCCTCCGATGACTACCGGCGTTCCCTCCAGTAATCCCACCTCAGCGGCGGCTTCTTTGGTCACCTTACCGGCAATATCGGTTGAGGGATGAAGTTCAGGCAAGATTCCCCTCTGCAATCCGATTGCATTTAAAATTGTTTCAGACCAATCTTTTTGCTCCAGGTTAAGTAGGTTCGTACCAGAGGCATCGGAATAATCGGTTACAAATTTGCCGGTTAATTTATATATGATATAATCCTTGGCATGGAGGATCTTGTATGTTTTATTATATATTTCCGGCTGGTTGTCCTTGACCCATAAAATTTTTGCAGCGGAATAGGCCGGACTAATCCGGTGTCCGGTAATTTTGTACACAGTCTCCATCCCGACAGCATCTTCCATAAAAGCCGCTTGCTTTACACTGCGGAGGTCGGCCCAGATAATTGTCTTTCGTAGTGGATTGCCCGCTTTATCCACCGGCAAGCATCCCATCATTTGCCCGCTAAAGCTGATACATAAAATATCCGCTTTCGAAATACCGGCCTTCTCAATCAGATTTCGGGTGGAAATACAGACCGCTTTCCACCAGTCCTCCGAATCTTGTTCAACCCAGTTATTTTTGGGATAAAAAGTGTCATATTCATAAAATGAACTAGTCAACAGTTGGCCGTCTAGATCGTATAACGTTGCCTTATTGCCGCTGGTCCCAAGATCATGCGCCAGGATGTATTGCTGTTTCATTTTGTCCTCCTTGAAAGCCAGATATTCGCGAGGCTATCAATATCGATTCTCTTTTTTTAAGCGTCCAAACTTAGGTACTCATCGGCAATCGATCACTACTTTGATTACCGGTTCATCTTTCGAAGCAGCTATCTTTAAAGCCTCAGCACTATCTTCAATTTTAAACACATGTGTTGCCAAAACTGCTGCATCAATTGAAAGATCCTGAAAAGCGGTTAGGATTTTAGGAAATCTCACATCCGGAATGGCATGAGAAGCCCTGAGTTGAAGCTTTTTGAAATGAAATTCATTGACGTCAATCTCAACTTTCGAACCCGAACCATATTCGATCCCGATTAACCCGATTACACCGCCGAACTTGGCTATATGGATTGCATCCGGTAAGGTCCGTGGCGGAGCGGTGATCATTACACGGTCAACACCCGCTGGACAGAGTGACTGCATCCGCTCCACTAAATTCTCACGGGAAAGATCTATTACTTCATCGGCTCCGAATTTTTTAGCAACTTCCGCCCTTTTGCGGGAACGTTTTGAATTCAACTCCGCTACAGTCGCAAAAACCCGGCGGGCACCCTTTAATTTGGCTATCCGGATCGCCAATAAACCGATTGGACCGGGGCCGAAAACAACCACATCCGCTCCTAACGGTACTCCGGCGGTTTCCACCAAATCCATCGCCACCGAAGCAGGTTCCACTAATGTTGCAACGATCGGATCAAGTTTGGCATATGGAAAAACCATGTCTTTACGCAGAACCAAATACTCAGCCACACCCGCTTGCCAGCCTTGAGACTCTTCCATATAGGAAGGCATTGCCGTACAATAGGCCCAGTTCCCATTTTTGCAGGCGTCGCATTGGTTACAAGCGGTATAATTTAGCGCAACCACTCGACTGCCAACCAGTTTCTCATCCGAGGAATCCGCAACTCTTTCAATAATTCCCACCGCTTCATGACCAAGGGGCATCCACGACTCGGCAAGTGTCCGCGCAAAATGTAAATCTGTACCGCAAATACCGCAAGCCTCAACTTTCATTAAAACCTCACCCGGTTTTAATTTAGGGATTTCGGTATTCCTAATCTGGACTTCAAACGGGCATTTTACCCAAGCCGTTTTCATCATTTCATCTCCCCGGATGATTTATAATAACTTCCAATTATTTATTGTCTAAAAGCGCTTCGATCTCGTTACGGAAAGGCATTGAAGGAGCGGTACCTACTTTAGTTACTGAAAGAGCGGCAGTACATACGGCAAACTTAACCGCCTGTATGACATCTTTCCCCTCGGCGATTGCAGTGGCCAGCCCACCGCTGAAAGCGTCCCCCGCACCTGTTGTATCGACAGTTTCAACTTCGATCGAAGGAATCATGGTGATTGATTGATCGGCATACACCAAAGCTCCGGCCTTTCCCATAGTAATAATTACGATCTCGGGCCCCATAGTATGTATCTTTTTAGCGGCATCCACTGCCGACCGGGGATCGCCAACCTTAATACCGGTTAAAGCTTCCGCTTCGCTCTCATTGGGTGTAATAATATTCACGTTTTTTAAAAGCGCAAGGTCAATTTGGCGAGCCGGGGCCGGATTCAAAATTATTTTTATCCCGGATGATTTAGCGATATCGATTGCCGCGGTCATTCCCTCCAGGCTGCCTTCATACTGCGTTAAAAGTACATCAGAATTTTGAATTCGCGCCTTGGCATCCCGGACCTCTTGAGCTGAAAGTGTCTCACAAGCTTCAGTGGATACCGCAATCATGTTTTGCCCGGAAGCGTCTACAATAATTAGAGCCGCTCCGGTTCCGAGCTTTTCATCAAAGTAGATATAATCGGTCTTAATTCCTTCTGCAGCAATACTTTTAAATGCATATTCTCCCAGGGCGTCACGGCCCAGTTTGGTAATCATAGTTACGTCAGCGCCGGCGCGTTTAGCGGCAACCGCTTGATTGGCGCCTTTGCCGCCCGGACCCATCTTAAAAGGACCGGCGAATACTGTTTCACCGGGTACAGGCATCTTGGGGGTACGGCACATCAGATCGGTAACGTAGCTCCCCACAACAGTTATAGTGGGAACGGAATTCTTCATTGTCTCTACCTCCGCATCAAGATGTTTGACCCTAATATACAACCCCGGCGACTAGAATAACATTAGCGTAGGGCGTAAATTCTCCGGATCGGACTAAAGCTCTGGCTTCCTTGGTTTTCCGTTTAAAATCAACATGCGGCATGGTTTCCACCGGAATACCCGGAAAGAGCTCAATAATCTTATGGTACATCTCCGGGCTTATTTTTTCCGTTTCTTCCGCCAAAATAATTTTTTCAACTGAAAGTTCGCTGATAACCGCCTTCAAAACATCCAGGAAACGCGGGAAATTAGGCAATATTGCCAGATCCACTTTTTCCACTTCTTGGGGAATTGGGAGACCGGCATCGGTTACCACTACCATATCGGTATGACCGGTAGCCGCAATTAAGGCGGAGAGTTGTTCATTTAAAATACCTTGTTTTTTCATAGCAAACACTCCTTTAAGGTTTAAATGTAGTTATTAAATCGGACTAGTAAAAGACCCCTTTAGCCCCGGAGACCAGGATGATGCTTGAGTAGGGAGTAATCTCTCCAGTGCGCACCACGCACTTTGAGTTGAAACTCCGTTTCTGCAAATCCCAGTGGGGTAAAAACATCAACCCCGCCTCGGGGAAACACTGGCGCACCCAATCAAGAACTTGAGGACTTTCCTTTTGAACTTCCGCGGCGGCAATAACCTTTTCAATAGTCATTTCTTCCGTTAAAACGGTTAATACCTCCAAGAGCCGGGGTATGTTACGGCTGAGGGCCAAGTCAACCCGGTATGGGCCGCGGGGTATGGGAAATCCGGGATCACAAACAGTCATTTCATCCCTATGGCCCATCTCCGCGATTGCTGATGAAAGACCTGTATTAAATGTGCCGATTTTTTTCATTAAAACCTTACCTCCCGCAGTTACTCAAGATTGCTGTGTCTGGATTGCATTAACTCATTGCTGACCCCTAAAAGCTCTTGTAAATACGCGATCACTGCATCGAAACAAATCAACAAGGCT
The DNA here is from genome assembly GCA_050260935.1 of Bacillota bacterium. Classification (GTDB taxonomy): domain Bacteria; phylum Bacillota; class UBA4882; order UBA8346; family UBA8346; genus UBA8346. The sequence goes on along the minus strand of JBLNCU010000012.1, from coordinate 8,162 downwards.
TGCTCGAAGTAAGAACCGCCGAACTGCTTGGTTGTCGTTGATTGCGCGAGAACGGCTCCAACCGGTAATACTACCGAAAAATCTGAATTTTGAGCAATTAAACTTCCCCCAGTTGCCGAAATAAGTCCGACCGAGGCTTCGGCCTCCTTGGCTAACCGGGCTAAAAGTTGACAACTCCCCGTTTTTCCAGAGCCGGAAGCAATCAATAACAAATCGTTCTTCCCAATACTGGGGGTTGTAGGCTCATCGACAACATAAGCCGTTAACCCCAGATGCATTAACCTCATGGCAAACATGCGCATTACAATCCCGCTACGGCCTTTACCATAAACAAATACTCGTTTTGCCTGTCTTAACTCGCTGATAAGTCTTTGAAGTTCGGTTTCATTAACTGTACTAAGTATTTGCGTCAGTGCTTCACTTATTTTTTGAGCATAATGATTAACATTCATCGTTAATACCGCCCAAACACTTTGTTTCTTAGCAGTTCCGCCACCTGTCGCGGATCGGCGGATTGAGTCACGCTTGAACCGGCTACAAAAATTGAAGCGCCTGATTGAATCAGCGGCCCCACATTTTGGGGAGTGATACCTCCGGCAACCGCCACTGGTAAACTGGAGCATCCAACAATCGCGGTAATCTGGGCGGATAAAGCCATTGCCCGATGAGTGCCGTCTGTTCCGGCATGTACTAAAATACAGGCTACTCCCAGATTTTCTAACTGAACGGCAAAACTTTTTAAGTCGTTCATGTTTAAACTATCAACGACAACGCCGCGGCTAAACCTCTTGCCCGCGGTAACAGCCCCCTGAATTGTTCGACAATCCGCAAGGCCTAAAACAGTTACCAAATCGGCTCCGGCTTCGTAGGCGATGGTTGCTTCGTAATCCCCGGCATCAGCAATCTTGAGGTCGGCTAAAATAATCTTCTGAGGATACTTGGCATTCAATGTTTCAACTGCTTTCACACCTGCGGATAAAATCAGCGGTGTTCCGACTTCCAAAATTTCGAAGTAAGGCGACACTAAGTCTACAATCTCTAAAGCTACGTTAATATCTGTCATATCAAGCGCCAATTGCAACATAGTTTTTTGGCGTTCCAGCTTAAATTCTCCTGTCACGTGCTCTCCCCTACTCATATCCGAAATATTTTAGAAATCGCCAATAGCACAATCGTAATAGAAGAAGCAACCTTCAACCCAATAAAATTTAAAAAACAATTATTTACGTTTCTGTATCTGGTCGATGAATACCGTGGCCACCAGTAAGACGCCGATAATAATCTCAAGGTAGAAGGGATCAAGTCCTAGTAAATTACCGCCGTTACGAAGTGTGGACATGATAAAAGCTCCTAGAATCGTGCCAATGATGCTACCCTCAGCGCCGTTAAGGCTGGCTCCGCCAACCACAGCCGCAGCGATGGCATCAAGTTCATAACCCTGACCGGCTGTAGGAATACCCGAGGCAAGCCTAGAGGTTAGTAAAATGGCAGCGATACCCGACATCAGGGCGGATATGATATAAACTCCATAAGTAATATACCTGATATTGATCCCTGAAAGCCTGGTAGCCTCCCGGCTGGAACCAAGCGCGTACACGCTGCGGCCAAAAGAAGTCTTACGGAGAATAAAATCACAGGCAATTGCCATAATCGCCAGCACAATTACTAATGTTGGTATTCCAAGCGGGGCCGCCTGGGCAAAATTAATAAAGTCCATTGGCAAACCGGTTATAATTCTGGCTTTACTAATCACAAGGCCTATGCCACGGGCGACAATCATCATGCCCATAGTGGCGATGAAAGGCGGCACGTTTCCTTCAAATACCACGATACCGTTTATCAGGCCCAGGACGATAGCCAAAAATACTACCAAAACAAGCGCTAACAGTACCGGTGTTCCCGCCTTTAAAATCAAAGCCAGAAATAATGAACCGATAGCTACTATTGAACCCACCGAAAGATCGATCCCGCCTGTAACAATAACAAATGTCATACCAATAGCGATAATACCATTGATTGCCGTTTGGCGACCCAGATTAAAAAGGTTGTTATAAGTAAAAAAGTTGGGCGTCGCTATGGAAAGACCAATCCACATCACCGCCAGAACGGCAATAAGTATTCCCGATCCTTTTAAATACTTCAGGAAAAATCTTTTATTGTTGCTGGAAACTCCCGTGGATATTAACTTCATACCGTGACCCCCTTATTTTTAAGGTAAGAACTTGCTTTTACTCCGTTAAAAATTATGAAGCAACTTTACCGGAGGCGGTGGCCAATTTTAAGATCTTTTCCTGATCCGCCTCGTCACGATTGACAATCCCGCTGATCCTTCCTTCGGAAAGGACCACTATCCGGTCACTGACCCCCAAGATCTCCGGTAGATAGGAAGAAATGAGTATCAACGCTTTACCTTGACTGACAAGTTGGCCTAAAAGCTTAAAAATTTCCGCTTTCGCCCCTACATCGACACCTACTGTAGGTTCATCGAACATTAAAACCTTGGAGTTTTTACAAAGCCACTTGGCGATAACGACTTTTTGCTGATTGCCGCCGCTCAAAAAACCGACCAATTGATTAAGACTTGGAGTCTTGATTGACAATTCGGATACGTACTGTTCCGAACGTTTAGCTTCCAGCGCCTTTTTAATCACACCGCAAACAGTAATGTCCTGATAACTTGCTAGGTTAATATTCGTTCCAACAGAGAGATTCAAAGTAAGTCCCTGTAGTTTTCGGTTTTCAGGTAATAAGCCGATACCATTTCGGATAGCATCAGTTGGATTCGCAATCTTAACTCGCTTACCCTCTATATAAATATCACCGCGTTCTACTTTATCAGCGCCAAAAATCGCGCGCACAATTTCAGTCCGTCCCGATCCCACCAACCCGAAAATCCCTAATATTTCTCCTGCATGAACGGTAAAACTAATATCTTCTAAAATCCCCGGACGGCTTAAGCCCTTAACTTTAAGAACTTCCCGCCCCGTCGCCACATTTGCTTTATAGAAAATTTCATCCAGCTTTCTGCCAACCATATGTTTGATTAAATCATCTTCGTTGATATTTTTCGTTTCCAGAGTTGCTACTTTTTGACCATCTCGCATCACGGTCGCCCGATCACAAATTTCAAAAATTTCTTCCATCCGGTGGGAAATATAGATAATGGAGATCCCATCCGCTTTTAGTTTTTTAACCAATTGAAACAACTCCGCCGTTTCTTCAGCAGCCAGCAGAGCCGTCGGTTCATCCAAAATTAGAACCTTAGCCGCCTTTGATATTGCCTTAGCGATGGCAACCATTTCAGCTTGAACACTTGTTAGATCTCGCACCAATGTTTTAGGGTCGAGTGATAACTCCAAACGTTCCAAGATCTTTTTTGATTCCAGATACATGGTTTGGAAATTAATTATACCTGCCCGTTTCGGCTGCCGGCCCAGAAATATGTTTTCCATGATACTTAAATGCGGGGCAAGCATTACATCTTGATATACAGCACTCAATCCTAGTTCTTGGGCCACAATCGGATTGGTGACTTCCACTTTTTGGCCATCGAGATAGATTTCGCCTGAATCTTTAGAATAGGCACCCATCAAAATCTTGATTAAGGTTGATTTACCGGCGCCGTTTTCACCAACCAGCGCGTGAACTTCCCCCGGAAGAACACTGAAACTTACATCTTTGAGAGCATAAACACCGGGAAATGATTTATGAATATGTTCCATTCGGATTCGTTCGATTTCCATTTATAACCTCCTAATATCTCGTTATTATCGGTTTAAATCAACCAAACCGAGGAGGATTTCGACCCGTGTTGCCTTATTTGTGGGCCATATATTTGGGGTTGGGGCCGGCTCCTTAATTAGCTCCGGCCCCAACCCGGCTAACCTTTACTTCTCAATTGAATCAATAACTACACAAGTTTAAAAACACTTTACCTTTCGGGCTTAAAACCATACTCCTATTTTTTCAGCGGAAAGAGTAATTCCTGAGAACGTTTTTCATTGAAATTCTTCAATGTAATAGCGCTTGCGCCGGTATCGACTTTCTTGGCAACTTTCTTGCCGTTAAGAGCATCAACAGCGGTTTTAACTCCATAATAGCCCATTCCGTAAGGGTCTTGAAGAATTAAAGCTTTCAAAGCGCCGGATTTAATCGCATCCACTTCTTCTGGATCAGAATCAAAGGCAACCCCGACAATCTTATCGTTCAATTTTCTTTCGGTAATAGCCCTGGCAACTCCATCTCCGGTATGATTATTATCGGCAAAGAAACCTACCAAATCCGGATAAGTGGTGAGCATATCCTCGGCTGCCGCTAAGGCTTCAGTAATGTCGTTATTTGTATATCTTACCGGAGCAACTTTGATATCAGGCGCTATCTTAGCTATTTCTTTGGAAAAACCTTCGTCACGGTCGATTAAAACTTGAACGCCAGCCATGGCAGAGATTAAACCAACGGTTCCTTTCAGGGGTTTATTCATCGCTTTTAAAGACTCGACAAGCTTCTGGGCGGCAAGCGCTCCCCCATTAAGATTGTTAGTGGCTAAGAAGGAAGTATAGGAACTCTCTTTTAGTTTTACAAAGTTGTCAATCATGACAATTTTAATGCCTTGGGCTGCTGCGCGCTCCAAAGCGGGAACGGTGGCGTCGGAACTGGTTGAAGCGATAACAATTGCGTTCGGTTTCTTGGAAACAACGTCTTCAACTATTGCTACCTGTTTATCGATATCAGCCTCGGAAGTCGGGCCGCCGCGATAGATCACTTTTACAGTACCAGGGCCAAGTTCTTTAACTGCCGCATCAGCGCCATGAAGTACAAATTGCCAGAAGTCGGAATCGGTAGCTTTGATGATCACGGCAATATTATATGGCCCTTTGGCAGAGGCCATCGGGATGGAAACCATAACAACAACTAGAAGTACCGCCAGCAACAAACTTAAACGTGAACGAACAGACATTTTTCAAACCTCCCATTTAATTTTTATAGTCCCAAAAAAACTTAAAACATTTTCCAAGCATTCCCCCTTTCAATTACATTTGGCAGTGTTACATCCAGGAAATTCAATACCTAATGAAGAAAAATGCAGACGTCTACATCAAAATCAATGACTTTCGCTTATGTATTATTTAATGTGCAAAATTAGCATTAGTTTTAAACGTCTACATTGTACCGCAAGAAATTTTACCTATCTTTAATAATTAAGCCTTATAGCATCTGTTCGCTAGTCCTTTTAATATTTAATAAACGTTTATTAAAGGCAACTTTCGCAAAACATTGGTTCAAAAGAAGCGCATTCTGATAAACAATGTATATTTTAGAAAAAATTTAGAAATCGGCGCATCTTATTGAATACGTCTACATACATATTCAATACTATGCAAGATATTCCTGCTTTGTTGTTAAAAATTTTTTATTGAATTTGTTCCCAATTCGTAACCATAAAATTACTGCTCTAACTAACGTTCTTTAATGCATTGTATTTGGGGTCTTTATTTAGGATGCGCGCAAGAACCACGGATAATAAGATTAGTCGGAAGCACTTTTTCCCGTGGCGATTGAGTAAATTCTTCATGTAATCTTTCAAAAAGCATTTCAGTAGCTATTTTCCCCATCTCCACAGTCGGACGGTTAATAATCGAAATAGGTGGTGAGAGGTATGCCGCGAGAGGAAAATCATCAAAACCAAGCACCGAGATTTCATGGGGTATCCTAACCCGCATATCCGCCAAAGCTTTATACACACCCATAGTCATGATATTATTGGCCGAAATGATGGCCGTCGGAGGAGAGGAAAGTTGAAGCAGCTCACGGGTACATGAGTAAGCTCCTTCCTCCGTAAAATTACCATCCATAACGTAATCAGGGTTTATATCAATTCCTGCTTTTTTCATCGTATTAATATATCCCTGTAGACGTTCTTCGCCGGGAGTAATGTTTTTTCGCCCGTGAATGATGGCAATTTTAATATGCCCGAGCCGTAATAAATAATCCACCCCGCTACTTACACCACCGACATTATCGATGACAACGCAATCATAATCTTTGTAATGAGTTCGCCGGTCAATTAAAACCACCGGAACATTCATGGTTTGGAACCTTTTGAGTTGTTCTCCGCTTTCATCGACTACAATCGCAACGATTCCATCGATACGTTGTTTAAGTAATGTATCAATTGCCGCTTGTTCCTTTAAAAAATCTTCACTGGTGTTTTCCAGTAATATGTTATAGCCATATTTAGCGCAAACAGCCTCGATACCTGTTAAAACAGCAGAAAAGAAAGGGTTTGAAATGTCCGGTATTAAAAAGCCTATGGTTTTAGTACTTGCCATTCGCAGATTACGGGCTATTACATTCTGAACATAGCCGTATTTGGATATGATTTTTCTTACTTGTGAAGCGGTCTCTAGGGAGACTCGCGGATCATTATTGATAACTCGCGATACAGTCGCCGAAGAAACACCTGCAAGTTTAGCGATCTCTCGCTGGTTCAATTTTATTCCTCCTGCATACGTCTACAGTAAAAATTAATTATTCTACTTTTATACTTTTCATGCAAGATGATACCACAAATTTTTCTAATTAGCAATTTTTCATACGTTTATCAGGGATGTTAACAATTGGATAGAAACTTATTCAGTGCCTCCAATGTGTTTAAGGGTATGGCTAAAATAAACAAAGACCCCGGTTGGTAAAATTACAACCGGAATCTTTCCATCCCTTTTCATCTTCATTTTCCTAAACCGATAAACAGTGAACCAAATTCTCCCGTTTAGTGTCGCTCCCGGAGTTGTTTAATGATATTAACCCCCGAACTGGTCCCAAGCCGGTTAGCCCCGGCTTTTAACATATGGGTTGAGACAAACCGATTTAAACTGGTATTCTAATGCTTTCGTGGCATAATTTGGTGATCTGTTCCGAAGTGGCCTCCGGTTTGAGCAAAGTATGGTCAATAAATTCATGTAAATTGCGGTCGAAATTATCTAAATTTCTGATCATTGTGAGCTCCTTTTTCTGAAATTTAGATATAATACCATAGTAACTTACATATTCCATTCACCCTCTCTATATAATGCAAGAAAAAACAAGCTAGATGAATGTAGGCTCAAATATTTTCCCTATGACCATATTTGCTTGATTTTAGCCTTTTATCTTTTTAAAATCTATGCTGCTCAACACGGTTATTTAACGGATAATAATAAATGAGCCCTCTTTAATCAGTTATTATTAATCTTGATAGAACTCTTTTCCTTCTTCAAATGATGCTTTTGAAGCCTTTAACGACGGAATATCCACCGGCGACACCATACTTAAGATATAATGGGAAAAATACCGTTTCGCAACAATTTGAATGTCTTTAGCCGTAACTTTCTTAACCAAGCCGGGATAACGTTGATCCTGCTGATATCCTAAACCCAAAATTTCGTACCTGGCCAGCAATCTATTTTGCCCGGCATTGGTCTCGTGGCTCATCAGGAAAGCCCCTTTAACAGCCTGTTTGGCGGCTGTTAATTCCCTTTCCGGAACCGTCTCTACCATCAACCTTTGAAATTCTTTGATCAGACCATCCCGGGCTTCTTGATAATTTGAAGGTTCAGTGGCCATAAACGCAAAGACGGTCCCCGGATAATCCCCGGTATTATACCCGGTGCTGACATCATAAGCCAGTCCTTTCTTCTCGCGCAACTCCATAAAAAGCCGCGAACCCATGTCGCCGCCTAAAATATAATTTATCACTTCCATCACCGGATAATCGCCATCAGTGATCCTAGGAGCCGGAAAACCCAATACCATAAACAGCGCCTGGGACTCCCTGAGCTTTACGATTTGCTGATTGCGGGACTTTGAGGGTGTTTCAGCAATTACAGCTTCCGGCCGCTCTCTTGCCGGCATTTTTCCGAGAGTTTCCCGGAAAAGGCTTTCAATGACGCCGGGATCAACTTTCCCGACAACACTGATGACCATATTGTCAGGAATATATACCTTTTGATACCAGGCCAGCAAATCATCCCTGGTAAAATTCTTTACCCTGTCAGCAATGGCATTTGCCGGGAGGCCAATCGGATGGTTTCCATAAAAAAGCTGTAAATAGTCTTGAAAAGCCGCGGCTGCGGGCTGGTCTTCAGTTGCGTTAAGTTGTTCGATCATAAGCTGTTTTTCCTTTT
>JBLNCU010000011.1:0-2842 GCA_050260935.1 Bacillota bacterium | reverse complement strand
TATTCAGACTTTTATTACTTTTGACGGAACCTTGAGTTCATGGTGGACCAAGATTGCCATTGGCTTACTCTTATTAATCTTCATCCTTTTGCAAAGGTTCTTCTCCCAAGCCTCCCAGTTTGCCAAAACTGCTGAAGCTGGTTTCGGCAAGAGGCTGGGGGAGAAACCATCGATTGGTCCTGTTTGAATAAATTTGAAAAATTTTTAAAAGAGCGGCGGAATCATCACTATTCTCTCCTGACAAAAGATGCTGGTTTTATGGCATCTTTTGTTCTTTGGTAAACAAGGAAAATTCAGCTATTAAGAGAAGTAATAGTAGATCAATGATCAATGGTGAGGAGGTTTCGGGGGATGAAAAAGCCGGCGGTTTTAATAATTTTGGTTATTTTATTTTTCGGCTTTCTGTTTTCCCTAGTGGAAGGTAAAAAGATTAAAGTCGGGTTTTCCCAGATGGAGTACAATAATCCTTTTCGGATAGCAGAAACCAATAGTATCAGGGAAGAAGCCTCAAAACGCGGCTATGAGTTGATATGCACCGATGCCAAAAGCCAAATAACCAAACAAATTGCAGATGTCAAGAAGCTGGTCGCCAAAGGGGTGGACTACCTGATTTTAGCTCCGCGTGAATATGAAGGACTGACACCGGCTTTAAAATTGGCCAGAAAGGCCGGGATCCCGGTTATTTTAATTGATCGGGAAACAGCCGGCCGGCCCGGCATAGATTATATTACTATAATAGCTTCGGATTTTATTCGTGAAGGTGAGCGGGCCGCCGCCTGGTTGGTTAAGTCTACCGGCGGCAAGGCCAATATTGTGGAGTTGACCGGGACTATCGGTTCCTCAGTAGCCCGGGACCGTTCGTTGGGTTTTAGAAATGTCATCGCCAAGTACCCCCGGATGAAAATCATCACCTCTCAATCCGGGGATTTTTTTAGAACGACTGGGGAAAAAGTGATGGAAGGCATCATCCAAACCTACGGATCGAAAATTAAAATTAATGCTGTATACGCTCATAACGACGAGATGGCCATCGGCGCTATTCAGGCATTGAAAGCGGCCGGACTTACACCTGGCAAGGATGTCATATTGGTTTCTATTGACGGAGAGCGGGATGCCCTAAAGGCCATTGTTGCCGGGGAATTGGGAGCCACGGTGGAATGTAGTCCGAGGTTTGGGCCAAAGGTTTTTGATGTCATCGAAAGGCATTTACGCGGTGAAAAAATACCCTTTAAAATAGTAAATAACGATCGTTTCTTTGACATTAATAACGCTAGTGATTACATAGAAAGCGCTTATTAGATGATGAGCTTCAGGCTATTTTATTGAAAAAGCGCCCGGTTTGGTTGGGTTTTAAAATATTTTTATAAGCCTGAACCTTCCTATCCCACGCGTTATTTTCGGAGTTCCTGGAGGAAGCCGTTCCGGTCGCGGCGGCTGATTTTTCCGCCAATTCCGCTCTAGCTTTGGCTTCCATTTGAGTAGCGGCGACGGCCACCGAACGGTCGGCCCCCGATGGGTCGGCCGGAGCCAAAGCTGCTTGACGTATAGTCGCGGCTTTACTGATGGTTGCCTGGGGGTTGTTCGGGATTGGGCTGGTATCGAGTTGAACCTCACCGCCGACAGCATAGTTTTTTCCATCCGGGCCCGTTGTGAAAGTATAACTCGGACCGCCGACGACATAGGCCCCTCCGGCCGCTATATGTTGTTGTTCGTGCATTTTCACGTGGAGATCAGTAGCGGCGAGTTTATTAATAATTCTTAATTCTTCGGCTGAAAACTGCCGGTTTGGCGAAGAAACCGGCTTCTTAAGGGTTGAGGAAGTTAGGGATTGATTATTTCCAGTGGAGGCTTGGTCGGGTCTAAGTTTTTTACCGTCATCCGCCTTTGTATTCGTACTTTGGAGAAGCTTTTGAGCTTGCGGGGACAAAGTGAGCTTGACCGCCTCCGTATCGGAATCGGCTTTTTGACTCGGGGTTCGGTTGTCTTCAGGAACCCCCAAATTATTTATCGTCGAGCCGGTATTGGCTTGGAACCCGATTAAATCGGTTCGAAAAGCAATCACGGTATACTCCTCCTTGAGTCCTCTCAGTAGTACCCTTTCATGAAAAATAGAACTTTCGGCCTATTATAGATCCTCCATTTAGGGACGAAATAAAATTAAGGACTTAAACCAATCCAAAACGGAGGGACACCCATGCCGGTCAACGGTCCGCATCCGAATGATTTAAACACCAGGGTTAATACGGTGGTTGGCATTAAAAAATACCAACAAATTAAAAAAGTAATGGAGGAATTTGATAGTAAATTGCAACAGGAATTAAATAAGATACCCGTTAAAATCGATCACAAAATCCAGTAACTGAGGATGGAAATATTTATTCTATTTCAATTATAATTTAGCTAGAATTTTTTGTCAAATCAAGCGAAGCCTAAAATAAAACCCCCGAAAAACACCGGGTTTTAATCTTTTCCCTAAAAACGCTTTTTTACATTGACCGCAAGATCCGGATCCGTTCCTCAACCGGCGGGTGGGTTGAGAATAGGTTGTTGATAAAGCCCCGATGGTCTTTTAGGGGGTTGACGATATATAGATGGGCGGTGGCCTTATTGGCGAATTCCAGAGGTTCTTTGTCGGAGGCCAGCTTCTCCAAGGCGCTGGCCAAGCCCTCCGGGTACCTGGTTAAAAGCGCGCCGCTGGCATCGGCTAAAAGCTCCCGTTTTCTGGAGACGGCCAACTGTAGTAACTGGGCGATAATCGGGGCGAAGATTATAAAGATTACGCCTATGATCATTAGAACTCCCTGAGCGCCGTTGGAATCCCGGCTGCGCCTCCGGCCCCCGC
>JBLNCU010000010.1:0-19651 GCA_050260935.1 Bacillota bacterium | reverse complement strand
TCCTCCTTAGTAAACCGGAGTCGTTACCCCGCAACCTGGTAGCCAGCGGCTCCCAGCGGAAGATTTTATTGGCGGAAAAATTTTTGGCCAAGCGGAATTTTACCCCGTCCTCACGCCGTTCATCAAAAAAAATCCAAGTCCCCAGTTGATCAGCTTCTTCCTGGCTACTAAATTTATTGCGTGACTACTTTCTGCCGATTCCTATCCCCCTCTAAGGGGGCAAAACTAATATATAGAATACCCAAAAAAGGAAAGCCTAAAAAAAGAGCGGGTTATATACCCGTTCCTCAAGGCATCCTTATTTAATTTAATTTTTCCCTTTTTAAACTTTAAATTTCTCACTTTTGCCCCCATAGGGGGATAGAGGGTTGATTAAATCCGAACCTCTCCTCGTCGCCCGGAAAGCGATAAACAAACCAGGATAATTTTTCCGATATAACGCCGTTCGCTCTAGAACGAATTTTCTTTCCGCCTCTGTCAATACCAAGTTTTCAATAAATCGACAACCCGGCCGGAAAACGCTCCTTAATGGAGAAAATTGAGCATCAAAAAGGTTGCCGCGATTGAGGCCAATACCGATAAGATCATCCCGCCTTTAAACCAGGCGCAAACCGCGGCCGTGCCAATCCCGGTCAAAGCGGCTACCGGTTTTCCGGGAACTGAAGCAATAACCCCGGGAATAATTAAAGCCCCCAAAGCCGTAAAGGGAATACACAATAAAAACCGGCGCCAAAAAGGCGGCAGCTGGCGTTCGGATAGGGTAATCAAGGGGATAAGCCGCGGCAAATAGGTGACAAACATCATACCTAGAATGATCAACCAAATCTTCATGGCTCTGTTTCCCTTTCTTTAAAAATGGCCGCCCCCAGAAGGGCCGTTAATACCATAGCGGTAATAATACTCCAACCGGCGGGGAGCATTTTGGTTTGCAATAAAAAGGCGTGAATAGCCCCTGATCCCAGAGCCAAAAAAACAATTTTTACGGACTTCTTAAACTGCGGAATTAAGATGGCGGTGAACATAGCGTATAAAGTTATTCCCATACTGGCCTGAACCGAAAGAGGCAATGAAGAGCCCACTAAATATCCGGCTATGGTTCCTCCGACCCAGCCGCTGTAGGATATGACCTCCAAACCGACTAGGAACCGGATGTTAGGTTTCTCGGGCATGGTAGCGGCCACCGAAAAAGTTTCATCGGTGACGCCGAAAGCCACTAAAGGCATCACCCAGATCCGCCTACCCTTTTTTATTGCCGGAGCCAGCGAAGCGCTCATTAAAAAATGGCGGAAGTTCAATAAGAAAGTCGCCAGAACGATCTCTCCGGCGGCTACCCCCGCTGCCAGCAAATTTATGGCCATAAACTGGCTGGCTCCGGCAAAAACCAATACCGAAAAGGCCACCGTGGCGCTAAAATCGATATTACCGGCCTTGGCCAGCAGTCCAAAAGCCATCGCCATCGGAAAATAGCCGATAAAAACCGGCAGGCCGTTTTTAATACCGTCCCTGATTCTAAATTCAGCCGAAGCCACCTTTTCTTGTCCTCCTTGTGTTGCGCCCATTCCGGATCCGTATTCAATCCTGGAGCCGGTATTATGTAGTTAATCCCTTCGAAGCCTAGCTCAAGGGTTTTATTCTGGATTCTGAATTCCGGCTTCTAACCTTCATTAGAATTACCTAATTACCTGTTGGGAAGTATCTCCAGCCAATAGCCATCGGGATCCTCGATAAAATAGAGCCCCATCTCTTTATTCTCGAAACAAATACAACCCATTTGCCGGTGAAGCTGATGGGCGGCCTCAAAATCATCAACTTTAAAGGCCAGGTGGATCTCGTTATCCCCCAAATTGTAAGGCTCCCGGCGATCCCGCAACCAAGTCAGTTCCAATTGGTGCGGGGTTTGGCCGTCACCCAGAAAGACTAAAGTAAAACTGCCGTCCGGCGCCTGGCGCCTTCTGAGCTCCGTTAAGCCCAAGGCCTTTTTGTAAAAATCCAGGCTTTTCTGGAGGTCAAATACATTTAAGTTGTTATGGGAAAAGGTAAATTTCATGGCTTATTCTCCTTTCATGGTCGGATTCCGCCCCGCTTTTATCGGGTCCTTCGGTATTAACCGTTGGATTTAACCAAGAAATAATTTAATCAAAGCTTGAGTGCCGCTCTCGGACTCCCCGGTCTTGGCTAATTGTTCATACAGATTTTTGGCCAATTCAAGCCCTGGTGTAAGCAGCCCCATTTCTTTAGCTGATTCCAAAGCGATTGTCATATCCTTGATAAAATGTTTAACATAAAAACCGGGGGCGAAATCGCCGGCAATCATACGCGGTCCCAGATTGGACAAAGACCAGCTTCCTGCGGCGCCGGCCTCGATGCTCTTCAAAACGGCGCGCGGATCAAGCCCGGCCTTACTGGCGTAAGCTATGGCTTCGCAAACCCCGATCATATTGGTGGCTATCGCTATCTGGTTACACATTTTGGTGTGCTGGCCGGCGCCGGCCGGACCCTGTAAAATGATGTTCTTCCCCATTACACTCAATACCGGCTTAACCGCTTCAAAGGCTTCGGGTTCCCCCCCGACCATGATGGTCAGCCGGGCTTCTCTGGCGCCGATGTCGCCCCCGGAGACCGGGGCATCGAGAGCATATATTTGTTTAACTTTGGCCTCTTCGTAAATCTTCTTGGCCAAACGGGGGGACGAGGTAGTCATATCAATCAGGTAGGTTCCCGGTTGGGCATGACTAATAAGCCCTTCTTGTCCCAAATAGACTTCTTCCACGTCTTTAGGATATCCGACCATGGTAATAACGATCTGACTTGAACCGGCAACCGCCGCTGGGGAATTTTGCCATGTAGCCCCCAAAGCAATCAATTCTTCAGCCTTTTCTTTGGTCCGGGTATAAATATTCAATCGATAACCGGCGCTAATTAAATTCCGGGCCATGCTCTTCCCCATTACCCCAGTTCCGATAAGACCAATTACAGGATTGATATTCTTCAAAGTCAGAAGCCTCCTTCCAAGTAAAAAACTGATTGCAGTCTTCTATATCATATCACCAGGATTAAGCATTTAACAAGATAGTAACCCTACATTTCGGCGCTAACCCCTAGAAATTCGGCTGCCAACTCCGGAGCGAATCAAGTCCCGGAATATCTCTGCAATTCAGCAATTGCCGCTTCTTTTGACAAAGCCTTGTGGTCGGCCGGCCGCTGGTCATGGTGTTTATCGGTAACACCCTGTTTTTCAAAAAACAAAACCACCCTTTCAAGAGGCGGTTTATGGGAAAACTTTTGGTGGGGAACGCCGGGTTCCTAAATTAACTGCCATACGGTAAACCAAATTCCTTTCCAAAAGCCGACTAAATTTTAAAAACCGAATCAACTTGCCAAAAACCACTAGCCACATGGATCACGATCATACTTGAACTTACGAAAACTGCTTTCCCTCTGGTTTGTTTAGGTTTAAGCAAATAAAACAAAAACCAAAACAGGAATTAAAGCCAAGCCTTGACGTTCCCCACAATTTAATTATAAACCTCTGGCTGGTAAATGTAAAGCTTTTTAAGGATGACCGGCATTAGTCATAGACAATCCAAAATAGTTTGCTTATTAGTAGACTTACGGGCGGGAGCCGTCTTCAAGGCAAATGCCGGGTGAACATCCAACGTAGAAATTCCGCTTCTTTAAAAGCCTGACGTAATTCTTTCCAGTAATAATTTTGGGCTAAAATTATTTCCCGGTTAATAATCCTAGGCCCGGAGCAGCCAGAATGTGTTATAATGATTTCGGAAATAGACTTATATTGCGGTTAAAATGCCTTGCCATTTTTAATTCATCTGAAGGAATTGTTAAATGAAATTTGAAGTTATCACCAGTCAGGTCTTGATCTTGTTTTTAATCATGTTTGTGGGGTTGGCAGCCAGAAAATTCCGCTTACTGAATAATGAATTAAACACCGGTTTAACCAATTTTATTCTTAATGTCACTTTTCCCTTAAATATTATTGCCTCGTTTAGCTTCTCCTTCTCCCGGACGATCTTGCGGAACATCTTAATTATATTTAGCTGCGCGGCCTTAGCCCATCTTTTGGCCGCCGTGATCAGTGTCTTTCTTTACCTCCGTTTTCCGGGACCCCAGCGAAGAATACTTAGTTTTATAACCATCTTCGGCAATGTGGGCTTTATGGGTTTGCCGATCCTGGAAAGTTTATTCGGCAAAGCGGGTGTTTTTTACGGTTCTATTTACGTGGTGGTTTTTAATATTTTTGTCTGGACCCTAGGGGTGATGATCTTCACCGGCAAGGAAGACCTGAAAATCTTGAAGGCCTTAGCCAGTCCGGCATTGATTGCGGTGTTGACCGGTTCGGCATTGTCAATTTTAAAGATCAAGCTACCGTTGCCGGTTTTAAAAACCCTGGAAACTGTCGGTTCCATGACAACGCCATTATCAATGATTGTAGTCGGTTCTATGATGGCCGATATCAAAATCAAGGAACTTTTTAGCGGTTTTCCGGTTTACTACGGTACGTTGGCCCGTTTATTAATAATCCCGCTGGTTCTGGCGTTTGTATTAAAATTCTTCCATGTCCCGGAGCAATTACTAAGGATCTCCATGACTTCCACAGCGATGCCCGCCGCCTCTTTAACAGCGATTTTAGCCGGTAAATACAAAGGCGACACTGTGTTAGCTTCCAGAATCATTATTCTTTCCACCGCTTTTTCCATAATAACAATTCCTTTAATCCTGATCTGGGTTTGACCGCCGGTAATCACCTCTCCCTGCCCCAGGCCCGGCCGGGAAGGGAAAAAAGGCCTCCAACCCTTTGCAACCGGATATGATAAGATTAATTAAAGATGGATTGACAAAAATGTAGCTTTCGTTTATCATTTAAAAAGATTCATATTGTTACGGAGGGAGTAACGGCCCTATATCGGGGAACAAAGTCGTCAGTACGGTGATGAGCCCGGCTTTGTTGGCGTAAGTTTCGTGAGACTCCGCATTCAAGAAAATTGAGTGCGGGGTCTTTTTGTTGCCAATGGGTATCTAACAAAGAATATGCCCGGTCCGTAGCCGGAATACTAAGTATTGACCCAACAGGTCCGTTGGCGACAAAATCAAAACCAAGGAGGATATTATGTCGATCAAAAAGGCGTTGCTATGGGTCTTATTTTGGATGGGCGCGGCATTGGTTTTTAATACCGGTATTTATTACATTTTAGGGAAAGAAAAGGCCTTGGAGTTTCTTGGAGGATACCTTATCGAACTCTCATTAAGCGTGGACAATCTTTTCCTTTTTTTATTGATCTTCAGCAGTTTTGGAATTCCGGCTATTTACCAAAGAAGGGTTTTAAATTACGGTATTATTGGAGCGGTCGTCCTCCGGCTAATCTTTATAGTGCTGGGGGTGGCCATAGTCAATCAATTTCATTGGGTTTTGTATATCTTCGGGCTGCTGCTGATCTTTAGCGGGCTGAAAATATTCTTTAAAAGCGAAGCCCCGAATAAAGATTTTGGAAAGAATCCCCTTATAAAACTGCTGGGAAAGATCGTTCCAATCTCAGCAACCTTGGAAGAAGAGAAGTTTTTCTGCCGCCAAAAACAAGTGCTGTATGCCACCCCTCTGTTAGCTATTTTAGTTCTCATCGAGGGTTCGGATATTTTGTTTGCCATCGATTCAATTCCCGCTATATTTTCGATTACTACCGATCCTTTTATTGTATATTCCTCAAATATTTTTGCCATATTGGGCCTTAGAAGCATGTATTTTATCCTTGAAAAGCTCCATAGCGCCTTTAGTTTCGTCAAATACGGTGTGGCCCTTATCCTGATCTTTACCGGAATCAAGCTTTCCATCCTGATATTCCATATGGAAATCTCTTTAGTATTATCGATCTTAGTAATCATCACCATCCTCGCTCTCAGTATTTTGTTGTCGATCATCCATAAACGTCCATTTGACAAAATAACCGGCCAATAAAAGGAGAAAAAGAAAAATAGTTGAATTTTTTAAAGCGGGCAGTATTGAAGGAGCTCAAACTCCAGCGCTTGATTAACGAAGCCCTTCAAAAATCCGGGGGAATGTCGGTTGTCGAAAATACTTCAAACCATATTGTTCTTCATCTGCCTGCCGGTAATTACCTTTTCGGGCTGTACCTTCGGTGGTCCGGCGGAAAGCCCCGTCACTCCCCCGCCGGAACAGTCGCGGGTTAAATTAATGGTCGATTGGGCAAATTCCGGTATTCAGGGTATACCCGATGGAACGGCCAGTATCGGAGTTTCTGCTGCCAAGGATTTCCAAGATGAGCTTTTTATCAACAAACCCCAAACCAGTCTGGTTTTTCATCTTCCCTGTGGTGAGAATACCATCCGGGCCAAGGCTTACACCGGAACTAAAGGCGCCGGAACAGTCTTAAAAACAACCGAAGCGGTGGTAACCGTTTTGGCTAACCAGGTTAACGAAATCAAAATAAATTTTAACGGTGAGCAACAACCGGCGGTACCAATGATTGCCGCTTCAAGCCTTTTTACCGCCGTCTTAAAAGAAGACGGCACAGTCTGGACTTGGGGTCTGAACGACTCCGGTCAATTGGGTGACTCTACTTATACCAGCCGGAATACTCCGGTGCAAGTACCAGGTTTAACCGGGGTTATCGCTATCGCCGCCGGAGCAGACCATTGCCTGGCCCTGCGGAAAGATAAAACAGTCTGGGCCTGGGGTGGAAACAAATACGGCCAACTCGGCATTAAGTCCAGCGCCGGCAGCAAAACCCCGGTTCAGGTTGAAGGGCTGACCGGGATTATGGCTATAGCCGCAGGGGACGGCTTTTCATTAGCGGTCGACGATGACGGCACCGTCTGGGCTTGGGGCTTAAATGAAGACGGCCAGTTGGGAACCGGAGCTACTGTGAACAGCAGCCTGCCGGTTCAAGTCAAAGGATTGGCCGATATCCGGACGGTAGTCGCCGGAGAAAAACATGTTCTGGCTTTAACCGGAACCCAAAAAGTCTATGCCTGGGGTTCCGGCTCCAGCGGCCAACTGGGAAACGGTGAAGAGACCAACCGCAATACCCCGGTTTTAATTGAGGCAATATCCGGGATTAAAATTATTGCCGCCGGAGCTTCCCACAGTTTGGCTGTTAAAAATGACGGTACTGTCTGGGCATGGGGTTCCAACCGCTATGGCCAATTGGGCAACGGCGGAACCACCGACAGCAGCCTTCCGGTTCAAATTATCGGTTTAAAGGATATTATGGGCCTAGCCGGTGGCGGCTGCCATTCGCTGGCTTTAAAAAGCGACGGCACGGTTCTTAGCTGGGGATATAACCGGTCCGGCCAGTTGGGAAACGGTACCAACGACCAAAGCAAAGTGCCGGCGCCGATCAAGGAATTTACCGGCTGTATTAAAATAACCGCTGGAGAGAGTCATTCCATCGCTCTCAAAACCGATGGGACCGTCTGGAGCTGGGGAGATAATTCTTCGGGGGCTCTGGGTGACGGTTCCGGAACTGCCAAGAACAGCCCGTTAAAGATAACCGGCCTTGCATTAAAGTAGCCGATTACTGCGCTGCCTGCGCTTTGTATCGGTTACTCCTTAACCCGCTTCCCGCAGCTCAACCAGCATGGTAATCTCGCCGAAATCGGAATTAATCGGTATGACAATAGCGGGCAAATCACTGAATAAGGTTTTTACTTTCTTCCCGAACATTAATAGGGGCGGGGTGATGGTACATAATAATCCGTCCCCAGTCAACAGACAGCTGGCAAGACCGGTGATAATATTCCCCATTTCGTTGATGGCGCTCTGAGCCAATTCGTCCAATTCATCAACTGGCAAACCTTGAAGCATCGCCGAAGCGATTTTTTTGGCGGTATTTAACGACATACTGAAAATAACCTGGCCACTGGCGTAACCATTTAATTTCAGGATCGTATTGACCTCATCGCCAACTACCGGGGAATTAACCAGGCTTAACCGGCCTTTGCTGATTTTGAATCTTTGGGCTTTCTCTAAGAAAGTAAAAGTGGCGTCGATAAACGGGTTAATAATATTGGCGTTCATGATCCCTCCGAAACAGTTTTCCACTATGGTTTACTTCATATTTGCCACCAGTGAAAAAGCCAAATAGCGGCTTTTTGAAACCCCACTAGTATTATCGTACTTTTCTGGAAAAACTTTACCGCCTATTCCGAACCCGCTTTTAGCCTCGATTTCTGTCTCTTTCATCAGCCGGCCATGGCCGGTAATCACCACCTGCGGTCTGGGCGCTTAAAGCGGAGGAATGACGGAACGATGCGTAGGACTATGATTTAAGAAATTCTTTAACCGGACAGTAATGATTTTCAGTATAAAACCTGAGTCCGGGTCGAATCTTAATGATGAGACACACTATAAAAAAAGAGCGGCGGATAACCATTCTAACGGGGAAAGGAGTGATTGATATAGCCGACCTGGAAATAACCTTTGAGGTAGAGAATATCCCGGTACTGGCGGAAAATCTTAAAGACTCCATTAATGCCCTGGAAGGGGTAAACCATGTCGAGATAAACGCTAAACAGAAAAAATTAATCCTCGGCTATACCCCGGGGATCGCCAATGTCCGGTTGATTAAGGAGATTATCGAGGAAAGCGGGGCCGGGCTAAAGGAACCGGATTGTTTCTCATGTTAAATATAGAAAGGGAGGGTTTCCCCTCTCTTTTAGGCCTTGCCGCAACCTATTTTTTCAAGGTAATATGATGCTTCCCGGTTAAAATGATCGAGTAACAAGGCCGGGGAGATCGCCAATACCTGGGCAGTGGCCCGTAATTCCCTGTAATTTTCCAGGCTGTGCCTAAATTCTTGGGTCAAACCGGCAGATTCAGCGTTGGTGTAGACAAGAGACGGAACCATCCGGGGATTGTCCCGCATTAATCCTTTGAGTTCCATCACTTTATCCGCTAGTTTATGGAAGAGTTTGCTATAACGGTTATATATCTCCTTTAGACTGGCCTCACCAGGATCAAGTTGCGCGCTGGTAAGCGCCGCATGCGCCGCATTATTGGGCAACCATAACAAATGCTGATGCAGCAGGAAGGCGGCTTCACTCATCTGGAGCGCACCGGGAATTACATTTAAAAGCCGCAAGTATTCATCGTCCTCATCGAGCATTTCATTGAGGGCGCCCGGCGGTAAGTTAACCGGAACCTGCCCCGCCAATTGCAGATTAACAATACCCAGTTTGTAGCTTCGAAATTCCAGGACAACCCGGGCGGCTTCCTGGAGAAAAGGCCCGGAAACTTCCTCAGCCTGCCCGAGCAGCCTGTCAAACATTTGGTAAAAATGTTGGGCCTGAGCGATCAGCCCTGTTTGACCCGGGGTTAAGGTCTCCATCAAAAACTGGCTGTGATCGCGGAATAACCTTAACCAAAACATATTTTCACGCGCCATATCGCATGGCGGTACCCGGTAGCGAGAATTTTCAGTCATTTTTTAACCTCCCGTTCGTTCCCTATTGTTCATTTTATTCCAGAACCTGATTAAGGTGTTACTTCGGACTAAACTATTAGCACGGTATACAGGAGGTTGATTTTCTAAAAAACAAGCTGCAGACTTGGGAGATTATGATGATTTTCCCAAAATACCTTCCATTCTCCCCCGGCCAATTGGGACAAAAGCCTTGAACCAACGGTAATAGACACTTAATACTATATACCAAAATCAGATCTTAGAAAGAAGGGATTTAAGTGTCCATTCAATGTCCACCGGGATCGTTTCCATATATTATCAAAGCGGGTGATACATTATACCGGCTGGCTCAAACTTATAATACAACCGTCAATGCTATTCTGGCCGCCAATCCAGGACTCATCCCCAATGCGCTCTTTATCGGACAAACAATCTGTATTCCCGGAATAGCCCCGGTAACCTGTCCCAGCGGGAGCTTTCCCCATGTCATTCAACGGGGGGAGACCCTGTTCGCGCTGGCGCAAAGATACGCCACCACGGTCAACGCCATTTTGGCCATTAACCCCGGCATCAATCCAAACGCCCTCTTCATCGGGCAGACAATCTGCATCCCCGGCGCGCCGCCGGTAACCTGCCCCAGCGGGAGTTTTTCCCATGTCATTCAACGGGGGGAAACCCTGTTCGCGCTGGCGCAAAGATACGGCACCACAGTCAACGCCATTCTGGCCATTAATCCCGGCCTCGATCCCAACGCCCTTCAAGTCGGACGGATAATCTGCATCCCTGGCGCGCCACCGGCAACCTGCCCGGGAGGTGTTTTTTATACAGTCCAGGCGGGGGATACTTTATACTCCATTGCTACCAGATATGATGTCTCAATCGGAACTTTACTGACGGCCAACCCCGGTTTGGATCCCAACCGCATTGTCCCGGGACAGCGAATCTGTATTCCCGCCCAGCAGCCTATAACTTGTCCGGCCAATGCCACTACTTACATTATCGCCTCCGGTGAAACCCTAAGCTCAATTGCTGAAAGGTTCGGCGTGGGCCCGGGAGACATTCTGGTTCTAAATCCGGGGTTGCGGCCCAGTGAATTTACAACTGGCCGAACGATCTGTGTCCCAGCCCGTCGAATACCAAGCTAATCAACGTTTTTTAATCCTAAGTTCCGTTTAGAACGTACAGTTTATCTTGCTTATCAATGCTTATTTAGCATTATACCGTATCCGTTAAAAGTATCTTTTGAATACAAAACGGTATAAAGGCGAAAAGATCCCGCCGTCAAAGGAGGATCTTTTCTTTTGCCCCAAATAGATTTGATCTTTCAGCACCACCGGTATAAAAACTCCCGGGAATGGGAAAATAGCCACGAGGTGATTTCGCTGGAACAGAAAATATTTATGCAAGTTTTACCAAAATCCGGCCCCGACCGGGCCGAAAAAATCCGGCGGGAATTAATCGACCAATTGACCGGGGTCCTTGACCATATCCGGATGGCGGCCATCAAAACCAAACTTGAAAGTTTCCATATCCTTCGTGACCTGGCGGATCAACGCATCGCCGGTATTCAAACGGCTTTAGCCGTCTTTAAAAGGTTCAATTACCTGACTGAAGATGAATATTCCAACATCAGCCGCGAAGTGGAAAGATACCGGAATATCATTAAAGAAACGGTCCATATGGATCAATAAAAAAACCTTACTTTCCTGAAGAAACGGAGAATTTGTAAACCGTCGCTTGATGGTAGGTATCTCCCGGATTTAAAATGGTGGAAGGAAACTCCGGATGGTTAGGTGAGTCCGGAAAATGCTGAGTCTCTAGACAAAAGGCCGCATGCTTCCCGTAGCTTTTTCCCGCTTTCCCTTTATTAGCGCCGTCCAGGAAATTTCCGGTATAAAACTGGATGCCGGGCTCGGTCGTGAACACTTCCATGGTCCGGCCGCTGATTGGCTCATAGACCTTGGCCGCCTGTGAAAGCTCATTCGGCTTTTTATTCAACACATAGTTATGGTCATAGCCGCCTTCGACTTTGGCGATTTCGGCGCCGATCGCCTTGGCAACCGTAAAATCCAAGGGAGAAGCTTTAACCGGCCGCAACTCGCCCGTTGGTATCAAACCTTCGGCGACCTCCGTGTAATGATCGGCATTAAGAGTTAATTGATGATTGAGGATATTGCCGGAACCTTCACCGGCCAGGTTAAAATAACTATGGTTGGTTAAATTGATCACCGTCGGTTTATCAGTGGTAGCTTGATAACGGATTGTCAATTCATTCCGGTCATTCAAAAGATATTCGACCACAACGGCCAGATTGCCCGGATACCCTTCCTCTCCGTCCTTCGACAAGTAACTCAGTTTAACTCCTGCTTCTTGAGGGTTGCTTATCTCCGCGGCCTCCCAGATCTTTTTATCGAATCCGGCCAGACCCCCGTGAAGGTGGTTAGGACCGTCGTTGGTGGCCAACTTATATTCCTTGCCGTTCAAACTGAACCGCCCCCGGGCGATCCGGTTGCCGTAACGGCCGATAATAGCTCCAAAATAAGGATGCCCGCTTAAGTATTCCCCGAAAGTGTTAAAGCCAAGCACCACATCGGCCATCTTTCCGTTAAGGCCTGGGGCTAATATCGAGGTAATGATACCGCCATAATTGGTAATTTTTATGGTCATACCTTTACTATTGCTTAAAGTATACAAAAAAGCCGTCTTCCCTTCACCGGTCGTCCCGAATAACTCTTTTTGAATCTTCATCGACAATACCTCCCTCTACAGACTTCTCAATCCTGATCTTCAAATCCCGGACAAAAAGGTCTGAGATTAGTTTATTAAAATTAATTTTCAAGATCAAGCTGATTTTTGATCTTGCATTATTTTAAAGAAAGCCCCGGTGCTCCCGGCGATATCTTCCGCCAACCGGAAAACCGTATACCTTACCCTGACTTCTTTGGCATTTTCCATCGCCAGTTTTAGAAGTTCTTCAGTTACATCAATCTCCCGCAATTCAACCGGGGCTCCGACCCGGAGTAAGATCTCCTTCAACTGCTCCGGCATTGGAAGGTTAGCTTTTACCCAATTTTTCATATTGTCCCAGTTATCGAGAATCCGCTGTTGGCGGAGGGCTCTTTTCTGCGGGTCAAGATAAAACCCTTTTAAATCAGCCTGGACATCAGCGGCTAACGGGCCGTATGCCAAAAACCGACGGCAATTCCTCTATAGTTTTAGCTCCGATGATCTTTTTAATTGCTGAACCAGGCATTCATCTAGCCTCGCTTTGTTGATTTAGTATTAATCCGCGGATCGATCCAGTAAAAAACTCCCGCTATGGGAGTCTTTGGCCAAACAGGATGATAGATTGCTCAAACCCTTATTTAAAAGGGTTTTCTCCTTGGTAGAGTATGGAAGCGGGCTGATTAAACGCCACATCTTCAATTCCCATCATCTTCATTGCCGCAAACAATACTTTACCGCAATGCTTGAAGGCGACACCGGCATGATGAGGGTATCTCTTGCCAATCAGTACGTAACGGTAAAAACGGGCCATCTCTTTCACGGCGAAAACACCGATGCCCCCGAAGGACTTGGGATCGACATCGATAACTTCACCCTCGGCCACATAACTTCTTAAAATGCCGTCGGCGGTGCTTTGCAATCTAAATAAACTAATATCCCCCGGTCTGATAACACCTTCAAGAGTGCCTCTGGAGATATCCGGCTCTTTATCCGGTTCGAGCAGCCGGTGCATTATCAATTGATATTTCATAGCCGCATTCTTCAGGCAACACTTGGGGGTATTACCGCAATGAAACCCCATAAACAGGTCGTCCAGTCTGTAACCTTCGAATTGTTTCCGGTTATGTTCATACATATCCCGGGGAACCGAGTTGTTAATGTCCAGGAGTGTGGCCGGGAGATTGGTGGCGCAGGTGATAACATACTCACTGAGGGCGCCGTAGATATCCGTTTCACAGGCAGCCGGTATTCCGCTGGAAGCCAACCTGGAATTGACGTAACAAGGCACAAAATGAAACTGGGTCTGAAAAGC
This sequence comes from Bacillota bacterium, assembly GCA_050260935.1. GTDB lineage: Bacteria > Bacillota > UBA4882 > UBA8346 > UBA8346 > UBA8346. Next base: position 6,178 of record JBLNCU010000010.1, on the reverse strand, counting down.
CGGCCAGCATTTATTGGCGAACACCGCATACCTGGAGGCGCCTAAATTATTCTCCAGCCAGTCTTTTAAAGTAAGTTCATATTGAGCCAGTTTGGGCAGGATACCCGGATAACCGTTTCCGTCTGCTCCCAACTCGGTTTCCATCTCTTTGACGACAGCCGGAATCCGTTTATCGTTCTCGTGTTTATTAAAAGCTTCAAAGAGGTCGAGCTCCGAGTTTTCCATAATTTCAATTCCCAGATCGTACAAAGGCTTAACCGGCGCGTTGCAGGCCAGAAAATCCTGGGGTCTCGGCCCGAAAGTAAGAACCTTCAATCCGGAGATACCAAGAATAACCCGGGCAATATCCTCAAAATCGATAATCATTGCCGCAATTTCATCCGCAGTTCCCACCGGATACTCCGGAATGTAAGGGTTTAATCTCCTTAAGGCCAGGTTGTAGGAGGCGTTCAGCATGCCGCAATAGGCATCGCCCCGTCCACTAATCAGGTTATTTTCGGTTTCTTCTGCAGCAGCCACCACCATTGCCGGGCCCCCGAATTTTTGCACCAGCAAAGTCTCCGGTCCTTCCGGTCCGAAATTGCCAAGATAGAGTACGAGCGCATTAACGTTGGCAGCTTTTAGCTCATCTAAAGCCTTTAAAGTATCTTTTTCATTTTCGACTGTTGTTTGAATTTCAATGATTTTAATTCCTTTTTCCAGACAACTTTTAACAACCGCTTGCCTTCTTTTTTCACTAAGTTCCACCGGAAAACAATCCCTGCTCACTGCGACAATACCTAATTTAACTTCTGGAATGTTGATCATTTAAATAACCTCCTTAATATTGTTAAAATTCAGCCTTGACCATAATACGCTTTTTCCCCGTGCTTCCGTAAAAAGTGTTTATCCAATAAGCTCGACGAGATCGGGTTGACTTCCGGAGCTATTTCTCTGGTCATAAAAGCCATCTTGGCTACTTCTTCCAAAACCACACTATTATGAACAGCCTCTTCCGGATCACGCCCCCAAGAAAACGGGCCATGATTGGCCACTAAAACGGCGGGTCTATCTTGATATCTTAAATTTTTAAAGGTTTCCACAATCACTCTCCCGGTATTTAATTCATATTCTCCGGCGATTTCTTCCTTTGTTAAAGGTCGGGTACAAGGAATTTCACCATAAAAATAATCGGCATGCGTAGTTCCAAAGCAGGGTATACCGGCGCCGGCCTGAGCCCATACTGTAGCCATCGGTGAATGAGTATGGACTACCCCGCCGATCTCCGGAAAGTTCCGATAGAGGTATAAGTGGGTAGGAGTATCGGAAGAAGGTTTTAAATCTCCTTCGATGACTTTACCCTCCATATCGAGTACTACCATCATATCGGCCTGAAGTTCCTCATAAGCCACTCCGCTAGGTTTGATGACAATTAATCCTTCTTGACGGTCAATACCGCTGACATTTCCCCAGGTATAAATCACCAATTGCTTGGAGTATAGCTCTAAATTGGCCTCTAATACCTGCTCTTTTAATTTTTCTAACACTGGTTTACACTCCTTTGAAAATCAGGTCGCAATCGTTAATAATCCTTTTTTGTGATAATTTATCGGCGCAACTTGTCTGCACAACTTAATTTATTATTCAACCTTTGGGCTAAAAATCCTACAATGCTAATTTTCTAATTCATTTTAGATTATCGACCGCAGCTTTTTCGATAGCCAGTCCCCGGGTGTAGCGTTTCATGAACTCGTTAAAGCCGGCAACATCTTTTGGATCAGGTTCAACGGAACTTACCTGCTGCCCGGCAAAAATCCTGTTGTTAAGGAACTCATCCAGCTGCTCGTTATCCGCCTTATTGATCATATAGGAGGCGAGCAATGCGATTCCCCAGGCTCCGCCCTCTCCGGCAGTTTCCATAACCGATACCGGAACATTAATAGCAGCAGCCATGATCTTCAGTCCAACTTCCTTGGTCTTGAAAAAGCCGCCATGGCCCAAGATTTTATCTAACTTGACCGATTCTTTTTCCAGTAGAATATTCAGACCGGTTCTCAAAGCGCCCAAGGCTGTAAATAAATTAACCCTTATAAAATTAGCCAGGTTGAAGTTGCTGCTTGATGAACGTACAAACAATGGACGGCCTTCTTCAAAATGGGTAATGTGCTCGCCGGAAATGTAACCATATGATAATAAACCGCCACAGTCCGGATCTCCCTGGAGTGCCATACTAAGCAAAGTGTCATAGAGCTTAGGTTTGCTTACATCCATGCCAAGCGCTTTTATAGCCTCGGCAAACAAGCTGAGCCAGGCATCGTAATCTGATGTACAATTGTTGGAATGAGCCATAGCCACCATTTTACCTGCGGGCGTCGTCACCAGGTCGATTTCAGGATAAACATTTGACAGTTCCTTTTCAAGTACAATCATTGCAAATACTGACGTTCCGGCAGATACATTGCCAGTACGCACCGATACGCTGTTGGTGGCCACCATGCCGGTACCTGCGTCGCCTTCAGGCGGGCAAAGCGGAATGCCAGGTTTCAGTTGGCCGGTGACATCCAAAAGCTTTGCTCCTTCCGCCGTAAGTTCGCCGGCTTTTGCGCCCGCCGTCAGAACACCCGGCAGGATCTGCTCCAACTTCCACGGAAGATTTTTCGGGCTGATCAATTCATTGAACTGCCTAATCATCTGCTTATTGAAATCCAAAGTCTTTAGATCAATCGGGAAAACACCCGATGCCTCTCCGACTCCAAGAACTTTCTGTCCTGTGAGTTTCCAATGTATATAACCAGCTAATGTTGTCATGAAGTTAATGTCGGATACATGCTTCTCACCATTCAGGATTGCCTGGTAAAGGTGGGCAATACTCCATCTTTGCGGGATAGGGTAGTTAAACAGTTTGGTCAGAGCCTCGGAGGCCTGCCCGGTAATATTATTACGCCAGGTGCGGAAGGGTGTTAAAAGATTATCGTCCTTGCCGAAAACCATATAACCGTGCATCATGGCACTGAAACCGATTGCTCCTGTAGTTTGAAGATTTACTCCAAACTTTTCCTTGACATTGTCGGCCATTTTCCTGTAGCTATCCTGCACGCCCTTCCAGATATCCTCCAGGCTGTAGGTCCAAATGTTGTTTACATAGCTGTTTTCCCAGTCATGGCTACCGGAAGCGATTGGCGCATTATCTGCACCGATTAGGACTGTTTTGATTCTGGTCGATCCCAATTCGATTCCGATTACTGTTTGGCCACCCGCAATGGCATTTCTAACTTCATTTAATTCCGGACTCATATTTATCCACCTCTTATAAGGTTTTTAGAAGGTATATAAAAACTAATTTCCAGTTGTAATAGGTCAGGTTACTTGAAAGGTATTTCAACACAAATAGTTTCCAATTCAATTATTAATATTAACCACAATATTCCTTTGTAAATTTTTTTATTTTCCTAGAAATATTTTGAGTTTATATTGACCATTACCATTAATACCATTCGATAAAATGAGAAATCCGTTCGCTTTCATAAATTTCGGCAGGAATTACGAATAATTAATTCCGGTTGATAGGTAAAACGAGGTCTTTCAACCCGTTTTTCCACCATGTCGATAATAAGCCGGGCCGCCTCTCGCCCCATCTCCGCTTTTGGATGTTTAATAGTGGTCAACTTCACCTCCGGGGCCAGCGCTAAGCTGGAATCATCATAGCCGGTTACCGAAATATCGTCGGGCACTCTTAACCCTTCATCGCGGATTGCCTCCATAACTTTTAAAGCTATCTGGTCGTTATAACAGACAATGGCCGTGGGCCGCGGCAATTTATGCAAGGTGCTTTTAACAAACTGATAGGGATAGAATAATAACTGCTCCGTCTCATAACGCCCCAACAGAGCCGGTTTAAAAGCTACCCCATCTTCGGCCAAAGCGGTCTTGAAACCGGCTTCCCTTTTTATACCCTGAATATCATCGGCTTTGAAAATGCCGGCGATATCCCGGTGGCCTAATTGTAGTAAATACTTGGTCGCCGTATAGCTCCCTTGCTGATCGTCCATTATGATATAGGCCGGATCGAGGTCGGGGTAATAAGCGTGTAAAAAAATGTAGGGAATTCCGCGCCGGCTCAATTCTTTAAAATATGGCGCGTTGGTATTTTCTTTGGCGCTTTTGGTAGGCTCGACAATAAATCCGGCGATATCGTCCCGGTTTAAAAAATTAGCCAGGCACTGGGCTTCTTTTACTTTGTCGTTACTGGTATTAGCCAAAGCCAGAGTGTATCCCGAGGAACTGAATACTTCGTCGATGCCCCGGATAATCGTTGGAAAGATATAGTCGGAGATATAAGTGGTGATAACGGCAATTGTTCCTCTATTTACCTTCTCCTTATAGGTGCAAAAAGTCCCCCGGCCCTGCTCGCGGCGGATCCAACCTTCGTTTTCAAGCTCCCCCAATGCTTGCCGGACAGTGTGACGACTCATTTTAAATTGCCGCGCTAAAACATGCTCCGAGGGCAACAGTTGTTCGCATAGTATCTCTTTCTGTTGCATCCGCCTTTTCAGGAATTCTTTCAGTTGCGAATACTTAGGTAAGGAATTATCTAGGTCCGGCAATACGTCACCCGCCAGTTTGGTTGTACGTACATTTATTTGTTCTATAAATTCGCCATTTTGGCCGGTCATTCCTTCAAAGCGAGTTAAATTTTAATGTAAAATATAATGGCAAAAGGGCTGCTCCGAAATGCTCCGGGCAGCCCCTTTGGTTAAGAATTTATTTTGAATAGAAAGCGTCTACATTTTCTTTGGTAACGGCATTGGTGCCGGTATCAACCACGCCCGGCAGCGGATTGATTCCTTTGGATTTCCAGCCGTCGACCGGTTTTACCAAATTGTGCCGGACGTTGTAGAGGAACATTTGCGACCAATAACCCATATTCCAGGTTCCCTGGGCAATGGAAGCGCTGATTACTCCCTCTTTAATCAGATCCAGAGTGCCTTTATCCGTATCGAAACTGACTATTTTTACCTTACCAACGGCGTTGGCTTCCCGAATGGCGGCAGCCGCGCCGACCCCACCCAAAGCGTCGGTACAAAAAACACCCTTTAAATTGGGATGCGCTTGCAAGAATCCAGCGATAAGAGTGGCGGCTTTGGTTTGGTCGTTATTATCATTCCCAGTAGCGACCACTTTGATATTGGGGTATTCCGAAGCCAAAGTCTCGACAAAACCCGCTTTCCGTTGTTCATGATTCAACTGGCCGGTAACGGTGGAGACCGCTACCTCCCCTTGTCCGCCAAGTAATTTTCCTATGTAACGGGCGGCGGTGGCGCCGGCATTATAATTACTGGTTCCAAGATAGCAATAGCGGGCGCTGGCCGGTGAATCAGCATCAAAGGTAACCACTGGAATTCCGGCGGCGATAGCTTTGTTGATTGGAGCTTTCAAACCATCCGGATTGGCGCAGGTGACGGCAATACCTGCCGGTTTCTTGGCGATTACTTGCTCTAAAACTGTCGCCTCCTGATTGACATCGGCTTGGGGCGCCCCGGTGTAAATTGCTTTAACCCCTAACAAATTGGCCGCATCCTGCATTCCTTTAAAACAGCCTTTCCAATACTCAATTCCCGATACAAAAGTAACCATATAATATTCTTCCTTGGGGCTACCCACAAAGACATTCTTGGTCGCCGCAAAACCGGCGGCGGTACTGATAACCAGCGCTAAACAGATCATTAGAATAATACTTTTTCGCATAAAATCTCCTCCCTAATTATCAAAATTTGATCAATAGATACCTGAGCTACCTGACGAAAGCGTTCCATCCCTCCTTTTTTTGAGTATATTTGTTACATTGAAGCCGCCGAAGAACGGTGGGTGACAAAATCAATCAAAACGGCACTGATTAGAATAATTCCGGTAATCAAATCCTGCCAATACACTGAAACATTAAGCAAAATCAAAGCATTATTGACTAACGCCAAGAGGCAAACTCCCAAGACCGCCCCTAAGATCGTTCCCTCACCGCCGTTTAGACTGGCGCCCCCGATTACGCAGGCGGCGATGGCTCTTAATTCCGCGCCAGTTCCAGCATTGGGTTGAGCCACGGTGAAACGGGCCAGAGTTAAGATCCCGGCGATAGCGGATAAAAGAGCGGTTAGAAAAAAGACTCCCATTTTTACTTTGGGAACATTTATTCCGGAGAGAACTG
>JBLNCU010000009.1:0-36375 GCA_050260935.1 Bacillota bacterium | reverse complement strand
GACAATTCCCGACCAAGCACTAGCGCTCCAAGACGTTTACGTATTTCTTCGCCGGAGATACCATGATGGTGTTTTAGGATTCAAAGCAAAAAATTTAAAAGAGAAAAGGGGAAAATGGGGAGACAGAGAACTATAAGCAAAATGAAGTTTGCTTGGCGCGATGTTCTCAAACATTTTTTGTTAGGGAACTTAAGATCAAGAAAACAGTTTCAAATTTTACCCTTTGCTCTTTACCCTTTATTCTTTATTTTTTAGGCGGTGAATTTTCATGGAATTAAAAATCGGCATCTGCCAGTTGAAGGTAGGCGGGGATAAGCAAGCTAATCTGGCCCGGGCGGGCGATATGATCCGGCGGGCGGCGGTGGAAGGGGCCGATCTGGTCGTCTTGCCGGAGATGTTTAACTGCCCTTATCAACAAGACTATTTTCCCAAATTTGCCGAAACGGAAGCTGACGGAGAAAGCGTCCGCTTTTTGGCCGATGCGGCCGGCCAAAATCATTGCTACCTGGTGGGCGGCTCACTTCCGGAGCGAGACGGAGACCGGCTTTACAACACCTCTTTCGTCTTTGACCGGGAAGGCCTGGTGATTGCCAAGCACCGGAAGGCGCATTTATTTGATGTGGACATTCCCGGTGGGATCACTTTTAAAGAATCGGCGGTTTTATCAGCCGGCAATCAGGCTACCGTCTTTAAGACGGAATTCGGCCGCTGCGGCCTGATGATCTGTTATGATTTGCGGTTCCCGGAGTTATTTCGCCTCTTGCTTAAGGATGATATAAAACTAGTCTTTGTGCCGGCGGCTTTCAATATGACCACCGGCCCGGCCCACTGGGACCTTCTATTTAGAACCAGGGCCGTTGATAACCAGGTATTTGTAATCGGGGCTAGTCCGGCCAGGGACAATACAGCATCTTATGTGGCTTACGGGCATTCCCTGGCCGTTGATCCATTCGGGAGAATAATTTGGCAGGCCGGGGCGGAAGAAATCATAGGAATAGTGACTCTTGATCTTGATTTAGTTGAAAAGGTCCGCCGGGAACTTCCGCTGTTGAAACACCGCCGCGCTGATTTATATCCGGTATAACGCGAGGGTTTTTATCCGGCGCGCCCAGCGAAGCCGGACCGCGCTCGCCGTTGAAGACTCGGCGCCGGTAACCGCCAAGGGGCCGGCCAGCCAACCCCGGCGCGGCAGGAATGCGGGGCGCTAAGCGGGGGATAACAACCCCGGCCCTTCACTTTGCCATTTGCTTTTTTGGCAAAGATTTTGTCTAAAGTTTAGAGATTTTTGGTTGAAATCCAACCCAAATAATGATTAAATAAGTATTTGTGAAATAATTTATACAGGTGAGGACTTTGACTGCGAAAACCAGGGAAAAGATACGTAATGTAGCTATTATCGCCCATGTCGACCATGGGAAAACCACCTTGGTCGATTGCTTGTTACGGCAGGCCGGGATCTTCCGGGAAAATGAACGCGTCGTGGAGCGGGTTCTGGACAGCAACGATCTGGAGCGGGAACGCGGGATCACTATTCTGTCGAAGAATACCGCCGTCAATTACGGTAATTTGAAGATCAACATCGTGGATACTCCCGGGCACGCCGACTTCGGCGGTGAAGTCGAGCGGGTGCTGCGGATGGTAGACGGGGCTTTGCTTTTGGTCGATGCTTTCGAGGGGCCGATGGCCCAAACTAAATTTGTGCTCCGGAAGGCGCTGGAGGTCGGTCTCCGGATTATCGTGGTTATTAATAAGATCGATCGCCCGGATGCCAGGCCGAATGAAGTCCTAAACGAAGTCTTCGATTTATTCGTGGAGTTGGAGGCTGATGATTGGCAACTGGACTTTCCAGTGATCTATACCTCCTCCCGGTTCGGAACCGCCACTTTAGACCCGGCCCAAAAGGGGCGGGATATGAAACCGCTGTTTGAAATGATTAAGGAAGAGATTCCGGCGCCGTCCGGCGATGAGGAAGCCGTCCTGCAGCTGCAGATCAACACTCTTGACTACGACGACTATGTCGGCCGGATCGGAATCGGCCGGATCGCTAACGGTTCTATAACTTCCGGCCAGTTGGTCGCCTTATGCAAACAGGATGAAAGTGTGGAAACCATAAAAACCGGGAAATTATGGGTGTATGACGGCTTGAGGCGGAAGGAAGTCCAGCAAGCATCGGCCGGCGACATCGTCGCCGTCTCCGGTTTAGGCCAAGTCAATATCGGAGAAACCTTGAGCGAACCGGAGAATCCGGAGCCGTTGCCCTTATTAACCATAGATGAGCCGACTTTGACCATGACCTTTATGGTAAACGACAGCCCGTTCGCGGGAAAAGAGGGGAAGTACGTCACTTCCCGGCATTTAAGGGACCGGCTTTTCAAAGAAGCTGAGACTAATGTCAGCCTTAAAGTTGCCGAGACCGATTCGCCGGATGCTTTTGAGGTATCGGGCCGGGGAGAGCTTCACCTGGGCATCCTGATAGAAACCATGCGCCGGGAGGGCTACGAATTACAAATATCCAAACCCCGGCCTGTCCTGAAAAGGATTAAAGGCGAGTTATGCGAGGCGTATGAACGTTTATTTATTAATCTGCCGGAGGAATTCTCGGGTAAGGTCATTGAAAATCTGGGTGGCCGCCGGGCGGAGATGCTCAATATGCAGCCGGTTGGGGAGAAAAACCTGAAATTGGAGTTTTTAATACCGGCCCGGGGGTTAATCGGCTTCCGTTCCGAGTTTTTAACCGATACTAAGGGCGAGGGAATCATGCATCACCTCTTCGACCATTTTGGTCCCTGGAAAGGCGAGATTCAAGGAAGACCGCGCGGAGTATTGGTGGCTTTTGAAACCGGGGAGGCTTCCACCTACGGTATTCATAATACTGAAGACCGGGGTACGCTGTTTATCAGCCCCATGGACAAGGTTTATGCCGGAATGATTGTCGGCGAAAACTCCCGTGAAGGGGACCTGGATGTGAACGTTTGCAAAAAGAAGCATCTCACCAATATGCGGGCCAGCACTTCCGACGAAACCATTAAATTGACCCCGCCGCGGCTTTTCAGCCTGGAACAGGCGATGGAATATATTGAAGACGATGAGCTGGTTGAGGTTACCCCAGGCGCCATCCGGATGCGCAAGAAAATCCTGGACCGCAGCGAACGGGATCGGGCCATGAAGCGAAGTAGAGAGGCGGCAGTGGTTGAAAATTGATTAAACTGCAATAAGAAATGAAAAGGGCTGTCCGGGTTTTGCCTGGGTAGCCCTTGTTTTTATTCCTATGAACGAACTTCCGCCTACTTAGCGCCGGCCGCCTTCAACAACTGAATTATCTCGGAATTTCCGGCGACGGACAAAGCGGTGAATCCATCTTTGTTTTTTAAATTAGGATTGGCTTTCTGGCCCAATAAGATTTTTACAATTTCGGTGTAGCCTTTAAAAGAAGCGATTATCAGGGCGGTGGAGCCGTCTTCACGGCTGGAGTTAATCTCTGCGCCTCCGGCCAGCAAAATCTGGACCACTGCCGGTTGATTATTTAAGACCGCCAGGATCAGGGGGCTATCTCCTTCCTTATCTTTCAAATTTACCGCCGAACCTTTGGCCAACAAATCTTGCACCGCTTCAGTCTGGCCTTTAACCGCGGCGATAGTCAGGGCCGACCATCCGTGTTTGGTTGATTTCAGGTTTAAATCAGCTTGTTTAGCGGTTAAATCGTTAATCATTTCGGTTGATCCTTTGGAGGCCGCCCACATCATGGCGGTCCAACCGCCCCGCCCCCGGGTGTTTACATCAGCGCCTGCTTTTAATAGAGTTTTGAGGACCCGATCCCGCCCAAACATGGCGGCGACTATCAAAGCGGTGTCACCGTCGGAGTCTTTGGCGTTGGCTGTGGCGCCTTGATTAAGCAAGGCCTCGACGGCAATTCCATCCCCGGCTGCCGCAGCTTCCAAGAGAGCCTTGTTTAAATTAGCGTCACCGGCGGCGAAGATCCGGACTATTTCTGTCAGCCCTTTTTTGGCGGCCAGTATTAATGGCGTGTCCCCGTTATTATTGCGGATATTGAAGTCGGCCCCTTGGGAGAGAAGGGCTTTCACCGTTTCGGGGTGCCCCTTTTCGGCGGCCCAGTGCAGCGGAGTCCAGCCGTTGTTATCGGTTGAGTTGACCGCCGCGCCATTGGCTGTTAAAGTCTGGACAATTTCCGGGAATCCTTCGGCCGCGGCCATCGATAGCGGGGTTTGACCGTTTTTATCCCTCAATTCGAGATCGGCGTTGTTGGCGATCAGGTATTTAGCTGTATCGGTAAATCCTTTTTTAACGGCCCAGGATAGGGCGGACCAGTTATTAAAATCGGCGGTATTTATAGGAGCGCCTTTGGAAACCAAGATCTTAACCGTATCGAGATAACCGGCGGCCGCCGCCGCGATTAACGGGGTTAAACCTTCTTTATTCCGGCTGTCGGCATTGGCTCCTTTGGAGAGCAAAGCGGTCACGCTTGAGGTGTGGCCTTGTTTAGCCTCCCAGAACAGCGCCGAACAGCGGTTATTATCGACCGCGTCCAAATTGGCGGTTTTGGTGATTAAAAAAATAACGGTATCGGTATTACCACTGGAAGCTGCTGCAATCAACGGAGTGGTTCCGTTCCGGCCGGAGACATCCGGATTGGCGCCTTTTTCCACCAGTAACTTTACCGTATCCAGGTAGCCTTTTTTAGCGGCCCATAATAAAGGCGTCCAACCATCGGCGTCCTGTTCGTTCAAACCGGAGCTGTAGACTTTAAGCAGGGAAGGGATAATTGCGTTATCGCCCTTCTTAGCGGCGTAAAGGACGCTTAAATTGTAATTAGCCCCGCTTTGCTCCAGGGTTTTGATGATTTTTTGGTCGTTCACTTTCAGGGCATAGATGAGCGCGGTATAGCCGTCATTGGATTGCGCGTTAACATCGGCGCCATTAGCTAGCAGTTCTTGAATTACCGGGAGGCGTTTGTTGTTGACCGCATGAATGAGGGCGGTATAACCGTTGGTATCTTTAAGGTTGAGATTGGCGTTTTTGGAGATCAACAGCTTGACAATGCCGGTGTGCCCTTTGCCGGCGGCGATTATCAAAGGGGTGCAATTGTTGGCGTCCTTAGTGTTGACATCCGCTCCCTCAGCCAACAAACTCTTCACTCGACTAGCTTTATTGGCGGCGACCGCCTCCAGCAGGGAAGAGTTGAGATCTTCAGCCCTTACAATTAATGGCGTCAAAAGGCTAATTACCAGTAATCCGGTTATCCAGTATTTAATCTTGGTTTCCATTAGGATCCATCCTCTCGCACAATAAATACCCAAATGAACCCACCAGGGTTAGGAATAGCGAACAAAGGTTAATTTTTTGCTAACTATTTCCACACCAATCCGGAAAATCCTGCCGGTTCAGTTTGGCCTGCCAAAAGTCCTCCGGTCGATGGTGAGACTCCCTTCCATTCCATTGATTTTAATCGTATCCACCGCCTGCAGCTTCATGGTTCCCTGCCGGTCCTTTTTCCAATACAAAATAGAGGCGCTGTAAGGAACAGCTTTGCCGGTAATACCCCTAATCCCGGCGGCCCCGGTGGTGCCGGCGTCGTCTATGACGGTATTTTTGTCAACCGTTAAGCGAAACGCGTGATCATGACCGTGAATAATCAGGGGAACTTTTCCAATTAACTCTTCCGCCAGCGACCGGTTGTGAACCGCAATAATATCGGGAACTTCTTTCAGCCGGGCGACTTTTTCCGCCAAAGCCTTCCCCGCGGCGCTGTAGTCTTCGGCGGGGGCCAGATCGGAATTGTAGCTAAAGGCTGCCGGGTCTGGCTCGCCGGCGATTGTTAAGCCGTAAATGTGTAGATTCTTCTTAATTATCAAGATTACCCCTTTGGTTTTGGCCAAACGTTTGATAATCAAAGGAGAATCGTGATTTCCGGGGATAAATACATAGGGAACATTTAACCCGGCAATCCGGTCGATTATTTTGGCTTCCAGGGCCGTCCCGTAATCAGTGAGATCGCCGGTATCGATAACAAACTGGATTTTAAAATTGGCCACCAGTTGCCGGATCAAATCGAAGGCCGCCGGGTTATTATGGAGGTCGCTGACATGTAAAGCCCGGAGGTCCGTTTCCATGGCCCCCATATTTTTAATCTCTTCGGCTTGCTTAAACAATACCGGCAGACCCTCGGAGATTTTTTTGAGATTGTTGCCGATTACTTCGATATTATCCAGGCTCATGGTCACCAAATTCATCGCCCAGGGAGCCCCTGCAAGGACTCCTTGATACTGGGGGCGTTCGATGGCATGCGGTTGATAGGTTAAAATAGTGGCCCCTATGAGTAAAAGTATTAGGGATAGCGAGGCCAGCATCTGGTAACGGAAGATCCTGGATAACGGATGAACGCGAAAGACCAATAATACAAAGAAAGCCCCTAGTAATCCCGTAACGGTGACCCAGGCAAATAAAGTCAGAACCGCTTTTTGAACCTGATGTTGAAAATTCTTTAACCATACTTGTTTGGGGGGTAAAGAATTCAACTCCTGGGCCAGCTTGTTAAAATCAACTTCATCCAGGGTAATAATTAACTGCCAGGGAGTAAGATGCGATTTTAAAAACAATTGGCCGATCGGAGGCACGGCGATCACAGTTCCGCCGCTTCGGCCGACTTTCATTTGTAATTTAAAAGTCAAGGAGGCGTATTTAAATGAAGTCTCCGAAAAAAGCTGAATGAAGACTAAGGTAGCGCAGAGCACAAGCAAAGTCAGAACAATTATCCGGCATCTCCGGTTTTGAAATAATCTGGTCATTTTGGCCGCCTGAGAGTTGTAATATTCACACGAATTTTATTAATTATAGCATATCGCCGCATTCATATTTCAGTGATTCAAAGCCTGGAATGGAATAATTTTCATCGCTGTTAATATATATTGTACAAAGGCCTCCGAAAGGGTGATCGACATGCCGTATTGCGCCGATTGTGGCAGCCTTTATGAAGATGACGACCGGATATGTTCAAGTTGCGGGCGGAATTTGAACCAAGAGACTACTTCCGAAAGCGGAGGAATTCCTGTGCGGGAAATTTTTGAGTCCGGCCAAAACAGTGTTCCTGAATCCCGGGAAGCGGAGGCTGTGGATGATGCCGGCAGTCTTGAGCAGAAGGAAACACCGGAGATGATCGAATCTGTCAAAGAGCCTCAAAATAACGCCGCTGGAGAAAAAACTGCTGAAATGGTCTATTCCGCTCCGGTTTTAGACGGCCCGAAATTTCCGGAGGGAGGAAACCCGGTATTTCCGGAGGTGACAGGCGGCATTTCCTTACAACGCCTTCAAGTAGAGAGCCATTTAGGGAAGGGAATTATTAAACCCCAGGCTGTGGAGGTGGATGTTGACGGAGTGCATTTTAAATACGATATGCCGGCTCATATTTTTAGCAAACCTGAGACCCCCAAGGAAAAACAACCCCGTGAATACCGGTTTACCGGAATCGAGGCGGAACAGAAATTTTTTGAGGAGCCGGCCGGGCAAGAGGATGTTAAGGCCGAGACTGCCGCCCCCGAAATTGCCGGACCAGCCGGGGAGAGAGTGGCGGATGAATCGATAATCATCGAAGTTTCACCGGAAAGCGCCATTAACGAGCCGGTTTCCATAGCGAGCGAGACCATGGTTGAGAGCAAGCCGGCCGGGGAAGAGCTTATCAAAGAGGAGCCGCTTAAGGAAATGCCGGTCAAGGAAGAGCCGCCGCCCGAAACCATCAAACCGGAACCGGCTGTTTTATGGGAGGGCCGCCAAACGTGGTTGGGAATACCGCTTGGAAATACGTACCGGATTACCAATCGTTCTCTAATTATCTTTGGGCGTCATAATAACAAGCTTTTAGAAATTGGTCTCTCACTCATAACGGAGGTTGCCGTCCGGAGTCCGTGGTGGTCGCGTTTATTCGGACTCAGTGATTTGGTAATCGCGGTTAAGGAATTCACCCCTGCCAAAATAATTTTGAGCGGACTGGCCCAGCCGGTCAAGGTTAAAGAGATGCTTGAAAATATACGCCAATGTAAGTTATAATAGTTACAGCTAAACAACCGTCTGTGGCGGTTGTTTTTTCATATACGGAGGATTGATGGAAGAGCAAAAGGTGGTAATGGTCAGCGGGTGTCTATTAGGCCTAAAATGCCGGTTTGACGGAGCGGCGAAAAAAGACCCCTCCTTGATGAAGGCCCTTCAAGGGTACCGTTTGGTCCCTTTTTGCCCGGAAACTCTGGGTGGCCTACCAATACCCCGCCCGCCGGCGGAGATCTTTAACGGGGACGGAGCGATGGTCTTGGCTGGGGGAGCCCGGGTTATAAATTTAGAGGGACGGGATTGCACCGCCGAATATCTCCAGGGGGCCCAAGCCGTTCTCCGGTTGGTTTTAAAGACTAAGCCGTTGTTTGTGATCCTGAAGGCCAAAAGCCCCTCATGCGGGGTTGGCCAAATCTATGATGGCAGCTTTAGCGGCCTCTTACGGCCCGGTGATGGTGTGACCACGGCCGTCCTGCGCCAAGCGGGAATGAGAGTCTTTTCCGAACTGGAAGCGGCCCGGCCTGATTTTCCCATAAAATTACGCTGAAATCTCCTTGACTATTATTTTGTTAATGTGTTAAAATAAATGTTGCACTAACGCGGGAGTAGCTCAGTTGGCAGAGCGTCAGCCTTCCAAGCTGAATGTCGCGGGTTCGAACCCCGTTTCCCGCTCCATGAGGTTTAATAACGCTTCTCGGGATTCCGGGAAGCTTTCTATTTATTCGGAACCGGAATTCTTTTTTGACGTTAAACTTAGTAGAAAACCGGCCTTTTAAAAGAAATTTTGGCTAAGGGGGATTTTTGGGATGAATTTTAAAAAGTTTTGGCCGCTGTTTACGGTGTTAGTCGTAAGCTCCTTGGCCATTGGCGCTTTAATGGTTTTCGGAGCCGGCTCCGGAGACGCCGCCGCCTATTTTCCGCTTAAACCCGGCAGCTTTTGGGTTTACAAAGTAAGCATGGCCGGGACTAAAGGCTCTTTTTCCCAGAAGATTAAGGTGAGCGAGCCGGAGAACGGCAATCCTAAGGTGATTGCTTACGGTCCGGATGGTAATCCGGCTGTTTTTCTGAATTATGTTGAGGATTCCCAGGGCCTTTTCAAAGCCAAGCAAATGGGTCCGGCCGGAATCTTTGAATACCGGCCGCTTTGGAAGGTGCTTAGTTCTAAAATGAATACCGGCGCGACTTGGAGTTGGGAGTCGGATGATCATAAGATGAAGGAGACTTCCAAGGTGCTTGGCAACGAGAAAATTACGGTGCTCGCCGGCCCCTTTGAGACTCTGGTGATTGAGTGCCAAGGAGTTAATGAAGAGGGGAAGGCGTATACCGAAAAGACCTGGTACGCTAAGGGTGTTGGTTATGTCAAAGACGAGTACACCATGGACGGGAAAACCCTCATCAGTGAGCTTACCGAGTATACGTTGGCAAAATAGGTTGTTATCAGGGAGAAATTATGGTATAATATTAAAGCTTAATTAAGATGAGATTTTGAAGCGCCTAAGAGCGCTCCTCCCTTCCTTAAAGGGACGACCGCCTCCTTTGTGGTTAGGCGTCCAAGAGCGGTGGTTACCCTTTTAAAGGGCAAGGGATCTGGTTTTGGAGGACGGGGCGACGGACTTCTAATCCTTTCTTGGGTGATTAAAAAAGTTAATAAATATGCGCCGGAGTCGCCAAAGCCGTTCCGTCCATGGAACGTGGCGACAAAACGCAAAGTGGATTCGAGGAAGCGCCTCCTGGCGTTTCATGCTCAGGGGACAGAGCGACGGACTTCTAATCCTTTCTCGGGTGATTAAAAAAGTTAATAAATATGCGCCTGTAGCTCAGGGGATAGAGCAACGGACTTCTAATCCGTTGGCCGCAGGTTCGATTCCTGCCAGGCGCGCCATATTTGAAAAAAAGTTTCGGTGTTCCGTATGAACACCGGTTTTTTTTAGGCGGGTATCTAAACCGCTGCCAGGAATCGAGGGATAATGATTTGACGCCTAAAACAATTCCATTAATAATTAATAATGAAGTTTAAGATGCGCAGGATGACACCGAACACCACCAATATTTTAAGCAGGATGGAGGGAAAAATAGGAAGATCTAGAATGCTATAAAAATACCCTTCTGTTTACCGTTAAATGGGGGCGGAATTTTTTTGGAGGTGAAGCCGGTGAGTTTTGAGGTTAGGGAGACAAATCCTTGCGCGGCCGCCAAAGAGACTTTTACCTACGGCGATTATGAAAAATGGCCCGAAGATCAACGCTGGGAACTTATTGACGGGGTTCCTTACGATATGACTCCCGCGCCTTCCCGGAAGCACCAGGAGATCCTGGGCGAATTACATCGTCAGTTTGCCAACTATTTAAAGAATAAGCATTGTAAAGTATTTTTGGCCCCCTTTGATGTCCGGTTGCCCCAAGGGGATGAAAAGGGGGAGATGATCCGCACGGTGGTTCAGCCGGATTTGACGGTGGTCTGCGACCATTCCAAACTGGATGATAGGGGCTGTCTGGGCGCTCCCGACCTGGTGATCGAGATCCTCTCCCCGTATACCGCGGCTAAAGATTTAAAGATTAAGTTGTCCCTCTATGAAAGAGTCGGGGTTAAGGAATATTGGTTGGTACAACCATTGGACCGGACAATTATGGTTTTTACCCTTCAGGAAAACGGCGAATACGCCAAACCGGCGGTTTACGACCGCCACGACACGGTGGGGGTCGCAATTTTTCAAGGGGATTTACAGGTGGGCGCGGCTGAGATCTTTGGGGAGGAGACTGCGGCCGATTAGACTGATATCAGGCTAATTGTCTTGGCCCAGGTGCTTAAAATGCGGGCCCTTCCGGATATTCCGACGGGCAAGAATTTGTTCCATTGGAAAAAGCGTTATGACGATGCGATTATATACGCATCGTCAAAAGTTAATCGCCATTGGGGAGAGTTTAAAATATCTGGATAAAATATCAGATGGGGAATTGCTTGAACGTATCCTGAAGTTGATTGGAAAGGCGCAAAGGGTATTCGCGATATCATTAGTCGCCATTATTTTGATGTAGATGCGGAAATTGTATTTTCCCTATACGATGAACAGTTGCCAATATTGAGATGAACAGTTCAAAAAATGAAAGGAGAATTGAAGCAAAGGATTAATTAAGGGTTATGACCTCTAAGGAAGTTGGATGAGCCCGGCTTCCTTCTTTATTTATTGGCTAAGGCGATTTACAGGATGATTTTAACGATGGAAACCGGCGGATGATCAATTCATTTTCCGGCGGATGGATCTTTAAAACAATCCCCCCGCCCTCAATAATGAGGAAAACTCCCTCAATTATGAAGATCAAACCCTCAACATCGGGTCCGGGTCCCTCAACAATGAGGAAACATTTCGAAATCATGAGGGCCGAACCCTCAATCATGAAGAAAGCTTCCCTAAAGACGGGGAAGATTTCCTCAACAACGAGTAAAAGTTCCTCAACATTGAGGGAGCTTCCCTCAATGTTGAGGAAAACGCCCTCAAGAACCTGAGCTTGATTTATGATTTCCAAAACACTCCCAAAAAGCGAAAGACCGTGATTTGGTTCACAGTCTTTCGCATTACCGTTTTACTTTACATCATCGATCCCAAACTCTTTCCAGGACTCTTTCGGCATTTGTATCTTGACCACTTTCTTGGAGTTGCTGTACAGTTTATTCATCACGGCCACTTTTTCGTTAAGAAGGGCGGTTTTTTCTTTCAGTCGCGACTTCAGGGCTTCCTGCTCATTGTCGAGGTTTAGCACTTCATTGTAGATCCCTTCAAAATTGGTTAGATGTTCGGAGTCCATGCCCCATTTGCTTAACTTATCAGTGTTGGCTTTCAGACCGGATAACATTACTTTGGTGGCGGCGATGTCATCAGCGTAAGAATTGTGCGGATTCATCATAAACCTCCTTCAATTTATAATGTTGTAAATAATATGGAATAAATGCAAATTAAGTATAACATAATTGGATTTTTATGGCAAGAGGAAATTGAAATTGACTGTTTTAAGAAAGTTAAGCGTCCGGAGATATTTGGGGGAGCAAAGCGAGTTAACAAGGCGGATTTATGGGTTACTTTAATTGGCGTATACTGAGCGTGGCATGATAAAATCATAATAGCCTGGGATAAGTATAATCTATCGCAGCCCGAAAAATGAAATTGCCGTATGATGCAAAATTTTGCCACGTTTAACTGGGATATAGTTAATGTATACAAAAACACCAGCATATGTTAGTGTTTTATTAACAGGATCGCGGCTTCAACTATATATGGGAGTTTCAATAATGTATAGCGTAGAAATACTTGTAAAAAATCCGACGGGACTGCATGCCAGACCCGCGCAACAATTGGTCAAACTTTGCAGCGCGTTTAAATCCGACATAAAGATTATTACCGCCCAGAAATCCATAGACCCGAAGAGCATTTTCAGCGTACTAAGCGGCGCCGTGAAACAAGGGACGAAAGTAACCGTGCAAGCTGAGGGTGAGGACGAACAAAAGGCGGTAGACGCCATCGTTGAATATATTAAAGAGCTTAACGAATGACTTCCGGAAGATGTTTTTCAAATTAAACGGGTGAATGATATGAAGATTAAAGCAATAATAGCTTCGCCGGGTATGGCGGTGGCTCCGGCTTTGGTTTTTAATCTGCCGCGGCAGGCGGACCCTGAACAAACGGTGACCTCCGGGTTGATCGGAGCTGAACTCGACCGCTTTACAAAGGCCCATAGCCGGTTGTACGCAATTTACACCGAAAACTGCGCGCGTTTGGAGAGGACATCAAAAAAGCTTCAGGCGGAAGTGCTTTCGATTCAGCAAATGATGCTTATGGACAAACAGTTTACCGATAGTATCAGGGAGAATATCGGGAGGGGTTATTCCGCGGAAGCGGCGGTACAGCGTGAGTCCGATTCGAGATCTTCTTTTTTTGAGTCGCTGGATGATCCATATTTCAAGGATCGCGCCTACGATGTAAAGGATTTGTGTCAGCGGCTAATCTGCGAGTTGCGCGGGGAACAGTACCATGATTTGGCGGTCTTAAGCCGCGAGGTAATAGTTGTGGCCAAGGATATTCCGCCCTCCGTGATGTCCACCATTGATATTGATAATGTTAAGGGCATTGCAACCATGACGGGAGGCAAAACATCCCACACTGCAATATTGGCCGCTAATATGCAAATTCCGGCGGTAGTTGGCTGCGGCGATGCCCTTTCCGAAATTGCCGGGGGGGTTCCGGTTTTTGTTAACGGAATAACCGGAGAGGTTGAAACCGGATTTGATGAGGCAAGATTAAAGGTGATCGCAGCGGAAATTGAGGGCTACCAGTCAAGACAGGCCCGGTTAAAAGAATACGCCTCCAAAAAAACAATCACCAAAGACGGCCGGAAAATCAGTCTTTTTGCCAATATAATGGGGGCCAAGTCCGGTGATAAGCTGCTTGCGGTTGGAGCCGAGGGCGTCGGGCTGTTTAGAACCGAGTTTCTATTTATGGATAGAAAGGTTGCCCCCGGTGAGGATGAGCAATATGAAGTCTATTCCGCCGTGGCGGCAAAACTGGCGGGGTTGCCCGTTATTATTAGAACTATGGATATCGGAGGCGATAAGGAAGCCGAATGTCTCAGCCTCGAACGCGAGGATAATCCTTTTTTAGGATATCGGGCCATCAGAATATCCCTTGATCGCCCGGAATTATTTATTACACAACTAAAGGCTTGCCTCAGGGCCTCGGCGGACGGTAATGTAATGATAATGTTACCGATGATCTCCGGAATCGACGAGGTAAACAAAGCGAAAGACCTTCTTGAGCAGGCAAAGGAAAGCTTAAGAAAAGAACAAAAAAAGTTTAATGATAATATCAGTGTGGGTATAATGATTGAGGTTCCGGCGGCGGCCATTATGGCTGATGAGTTGATAAAGCGGGTGGATTTTTTCAGTATCGGAAGCAACGATCTCACCCAATACACTCTGGCGGTGGACAGGCTAAACCCAAAAGTGTCCCATATTTATGACCATTTTTCGCCCGCCGTGATAAGGTTGATACATAAAGCAGCTTCCGCGGCGAACAATGCCGGTAAATTGTGCGGCTTGTGCGGGGAAATGGCCGGCGATCCGCTGGCGGTTCCGTTGTTGATCGGCCTTGGCGTAAAAGAATTGAGTGTAAATCCGGTTTCCCTGTTGCAAACTAGGAAGATCATTTCGGAGATTGATATGGCGGCCGCTGAGGCAATGGCGTCCAAGGCATTGCAATGCGATAGCAGTCGAGAGGTAACCCGGGTCATAAAAGAATATTTCGGCAAGATCTGTGATGAATATGGGCGTTAATGGAGGACTGCGGAGGGATGGTGATGGATGAGCGCTGTCTAACAATACTATCCATTTTAACTTCAGCGGGCGGCGAAGCCACAATATTAAATTTGAGCAAGCAGTTGGGTGTGTCGCCAAGAACCGTCCGCTATGATCTTGATAAAATCGACGGTTTTCTCACCGCCAATAAACTGCCTCCGCTTATCCGGAGCCACACAGGTATCAGTCTGACAAAGGATGAACGGGCGGTGCAACAGATTTGGGAACTTGTAAAATCCATTTCTTCCGTCGGTTATTTTCCCGCTCAAGGTGAGAGAGTACAACGGATACAATTGGAACTTCTCTTTTCAGACGGCTATGTGACCATGGATAAGATGTGTAAGATTCTTGGGGTGAGCCGTTCCACAATTGTAAATGACATTAAGGCGGTTAAACGGGACTTTGAAAAGTCGGGTATCGAACTGAAGTCGATGCCGAGATACGGTTTTCAGTTAGCCGTTAGCGAGAGGAAGTTACGGGAGAAAGTTGTTTCATTAATGCTGGATATGCTTCCGGCCAACCAATTTATTGGTTATATTGATGAGATGCAAAACGGCGGCGTTCGAGGCATAACCGCCATTAACTACCTTGAATTCTTTAAGGAAATTGATCTTGAGTTAATTTTTAAGGTGACCAAGCGGATCGAAAAAAAACTGGAAGCCCTATGGAGTGATAAAAGCTTTGCCAGGATCGCCTATACTGTGGCCGTATGCCTTAAACGCAGAGGGACAAGCGACCGCTTAGATTTTTCACCGGAACAACTACAAGAGATAGAGAACTCAAGGGATTATGGAATTGTGGTTAACTCTTTGAAACACTGCGGTTCAAAATACGGCTTTAGTTTTTCCAGAGAGGAAAACGCCTTAATAGTATTATCTGTTCTTTGCGCCGAGACCAACAACATCAGCTATTACAAAAAAGAAAACCAAGTTAAAATACAGATTGCCGCCGCCAAAATTATTAAAGAGACGGGGAAGAGGCTGGGTTTCAATTTTACCTTTAACGATACTCTTCCCAGCATATTAAGCGAGCATTTAAGTCACGCCTATTACCGGATAAAGTACGCGGCGCCCTGTGATAGCGCGGTGTATGGCCAGATTGGTTTAAGGCACAAAAAGATTGTGCGCGTGGTCAGAGAGAGCGTGGGACAATTTGAAAAGCTAATCGGCCAAAAGGTTCCGGACGATGAAGTTTCGGGAATCGCAGCGGTGTTTTGCGGAGAATTCCACAATAACACCGAGAACCGCAGGAGATACAGAATTATTGTTGTATCCGACGAGGGGTTGGCGGCGTCAAGTTTTTTAACCTCTAAACTGACTGGGACTTTCCCGGAAATAGATATTATGGCGGTAATGACTAAGCACCAGACGACCAAAGCAACGGTTGGGAAGGCGGACTTTATTGTCACCACTGTTCCTTTAGATTTATATGAAAGCAAAGTCATCGTGGTAAACCCCATGCTGGATGATGATAGCATCAGCTCTATTAAAAGTTTCATTGCCAGAACTCCCCCTAAAAATGCGAGTTCCGGAAGTTTTCACAAAGACGCGTTGACAAAGGTGCTTTCAATCGCCGGCAGGGTTTGCCCCAAGCCGGTGTATGACGAACTCATTGCTCAGTTGGTGGATGAGATCGGTTCAATAGACAATATTTATTATCATCAAAGGTGTGGAATCATGTTAAAGCACATTCTTACGGCGGATACCATAAGCCTCGGGGCGTCGGCCGATACCTGGGACGAGGCCGTCAGACTCAGCGGCGAATTGATGGTGAAGGCGGGCTGTGTGGAACCGGGATTCGTAGACGCCATGGTCAGATTTGTCGTTGACAACGGGCCCTATGTGGTCATAGCTCCAGGGATTGCAATGCCGCATGCTAGACCGGAGGATGGGGTAAAAAAGATGTGCGTGAGTCTGATAACCCTTGCCACTCCTGTTTATTTTGGGAGTGAGGACAATGATCCGGTGGATCTGGTAATTGGTTTGGCCGCCATCGATAATTCATCACATCTGGACGCGTTGGCGGAACTTGTTGAAATTCTAGGCGACGAGCAGAAGCAGAATATCATCAGAAACGCCAAGAGTCCCGCGGAAATTCTGGCTCTGCTGAGTTAGTATCGGCTCAAGGCAATCTTAAAGAAAAAGAAGACGGAGGGTTATTATGAAAAGGTTCAAAATTGTTACCGTTTGTGGTTGTGGACTGGGAAGCAGTCTGATAGCAAAAATGGCGATTGAAGACATTGTTAACACGGCCGGATATTCAGCGAGTATTGAAACTGCCGACGGTGGCTCAGCTAAAGGACACAAATGCGACTTTTTTGTCACCACCAAGGAGTTCGCTCCCCGGCTTGAGGGAACCGGCATTCCCGTTGTGGTGGTGACCAACTTTGTCAACAAGGCGGAACTTAAGGAGAAACTGTTGGCTATTTTGGCGGATCTGAGCAAGTGATAAGGCGAATTTGAAAAGTAGCTAAATGTGGTCAACGGAAACCTTACCGGTTTTCGAAAACATACAAAAAAGAAGGGGGTAAAGTAATGAAGATTATTGATTTTTTAATCAACCAGGTTTTCGTCGAAGCTTCAGTGTTCCTCGGTCTCATCGCCTTAATAGGCCTGCTTCTCCAACGCCGCAAGTTTGTTGATGTATTAGAGGGCACCATTAAGACGGTTATCGGCATAATAATTCTCAATGCCGGTATCGGTGTCTTTTTGGGAGCGCTAATTCCATTAACAAGCACCCTTAACAAGGTTTTCGGCGTTCAAGCCATTATGCCGGACTGCTTCGGACCGTTCGGAATAGTTATGAAGACATTGGCGCAGCAAGTCTCCTTAACCTTCGTTTTGGCATTCATCGTCCATGTTATCCTGGTTAGAATCCTTCCCTGGAAAGGCTTTAAGAACGTCTTCCTTACCGGGCACATAATGCTGTTTCAGTCGGCCTGGTTTGTCATGGCCATTCAGTACTGTTTTAAACTCGAGGGAACTTATTTGATCGCGCTTTCCTCAGTTTTAACCGGTATTCTTTGGACGGTTCTTCCGGCAATGGCCAGACCGTTCACCAAGGACCTTAACAACGATGAGTACACCCTAGGTCACCTAAACACCCTTGGAGTGGTCATTCCCGCCTGGATAGGCGATAAGATTAAAAGGACCAAAAAGTGCGACGAGCTTGAACTACCGGGCTTCCTGTCTATCTTTAGCGACTATACAGTGCTTTTGGCCTTCTTAATGCCGATTATCTACATTATCATGGGCCTGGCAATCGGCCAGTCAACTATTGAAACGCTCTCCGGCGGTAAAAACTGGATTATATGGCTCATTCTCTCCGGTTTCTCGTTTGCGGCGGGTATCGCCATCGTTCTCTTCGGTGTCCGGATGTTCCTGGCGGCAATGCTTCCCGCCTTTAAAGGAATCTCCCAAAAAATACTTCCCGGAGCCATTCCGGCTTTGGACGACCCGGTGTTTTACCCGTTTGCGCCGGTCGCGGCCATGTTGGGCTTTATCGCCGACTTTGCGGTATCCGTCTTAATTACTTTGATTCTGATAGTTGTGAAGGCGCCCATAATTATTATCCCCGGTCCGATCTTCTTCTTCTTTGACGGGGCCATCGCCGGGGTCTTCGGTGATAAAAAGGGCGGTTGGAAGGGCGCTGTTATCGGCGGCGCCGTAATGGGTATTATCGTTCAATTGGGTTCGATTCTTCTGGTTCAGTTCCAGCCTGCGCTGGCGGGAAGCGGATTAATGTTCTCCGGTCCCGATATGGTTTTGTTGGCGCCTGTCTTCTATTTATTCAAGGCTATCGGCGCCGCTTTCGGAATTGTGACTCCGTAGACCTGCCGTTATATATCGTACATGCGCCGCATTTTGCGGCGCATATCTTTAAAGGAGTGAGACTGCTTTGGCCCGGAAAATTCCAACCCTTACAGGGATGATAGATAAAGAAAAACTTGGGACCATCTATATACACGAGCACGTGCTTACCAATCCTCCGAAAACGAGGATGAGTATTGATCCCGATTATAAGCTGGACGACAGCGACAAGATAGTGGAGGAACTTAAACTGTTTCATTCAGTAGGCGGCGACACCCTGGTTGATTGCACCGCTCTTGATTACGGCCGCGACGCCGGGGCAATGAGGGAGGTAGCTAAGAAAGCGCCGGTAAATATTCTAGCGTTGACAGGCTTTAACCGTGGAGACTATGTGGAGTGGGTAGCGACGGGAGAGGTAGACCAATTCGCGGAAATGATGATCAAAGATATCGAGGTCGGCATGGACGGCACGGATGCCAAAGCGGCCCTTATTAAAATCGGAACCTGTTACAATTATATACTTCCCATTGAACAAAAGATGATCCAGGCGGCCGGAATCGCTCACCGGAAAACAGGCACGCCCGTAATTACCCACACCACTCTGGGGACAATGGGAATCGAACAGGTTAAGCTGCTTGAGAAAGCAGGCGTGGATCCGAACCAGGTGGCTTTAAGCCATCTCGATCAAAATCTGGATTTTTACTATCTTATCCAGATAGCAAAGACCGGGGCTTATATCGAGTTTGACGGTCCGTCGAAGGTAAAATACGCCCCCGACAGCGCCAGAATAGAGATGTTAAAACGGTTGTGCGACGCCGGTTTTGAGGATAAAATTCTGATCTCCGGCGATATGGGCCGTAGATCGTATCTTAGCGCCTACGGCGGAGGCCCCGGCTTCGGTTTCCTGCTGGGCAAATTTGTTCCCAGGCTGTTGGCGGAGGGTTTCACTCAAAATCTGGTGGATAAATTCTTCAAGATCAATCCCGCCAGGTACCTTAGCGCGGAATGAGGGTGATGTTTGGATGAAGCTTGTAAATGGAGATCTTGTTGCTATCGCCCGCGGTGTTAAAAGTGACAAAATTGCCGCTGTCGCTGAAACCTTATTAAAAGCGGGTATAAAATATATGGAGGTTTCCCTCAGCGAGGAGCAGGAGGGAGTCGCCTGTATTCAAGAGCTTAATAGGCAATTCGGAAATGACTTGCGCCTTGGGGCGGGAACTGTTATCAGACCCGATCTGGTCGACAGCGCGGCCGGGGCGGGCGCCAAATATATTATTACCCCCGCCTGGGATAGAGAGTTGGTAAGATACATTGCCAGTAAAAAACTCCCCGTTTTCCCGGGCGTTTTTTCGCCGTCAGAAGTGATGCAGGCGTTGAATGAGGGTCTGACTCAACTAAAGCTTTTTCCGGTTGGGAATGTTAGCCCCGGCTTTATCAAAAATATCAAAGGGCCGTTTCCGGCGGCGGAGTTTATCGGGGTCGGCGGAATAACAAAGGAGAATATCAGGGATTATTACAAAGCCGGTTGTTTCGCCTTTGCCATTGGCTCCGATCTGATACCGAAGCGGGCGGATGAATCAACCCTGCCGCAGATTGCCAAGAGCGCCAAAGAGTATCTGTCAATAATGAGGGAATTACGGGCTCAATGAAGTACGACACCTATATATTCGATATTGACGGAACGCTGCTCGACACTTCCGAAGGGATACTAAACTCGTTAAATCAAATTTGTGAGAAGTTTCAGATCCCGAAAATGACAAAAGCCAAAGCAATGAAATACGTTGGACCTCCTCTGGCTCAAGTGATCTTAAATATGTATCCGCAGGCAACCAAGGAGCAAGTTGATATAGGGGTGGAGATCTATAAGGAATACTTTTCGCGGCGGGGAATTTACGAAGCCCGTCTTTATGACGGCATGCTCCCGTTGTTGCGGTATCTTAAAAATTGCGGCGCCAGACTGGCGGTCGCTTCATTAAAATACCAGGAAGCCGTGAAGCTGACCATAAATCACTTTAAGTTAAACGGATATATTGACGCCGCCTTCGGCAGCGATACTCACGGCGAGCTGACCAAGCACGATGTGATTGAAAAATGCCTTGATTTATTGGGCGAGGTTGACCGCAGGCGAACCGTGATGATCGGCGACAGCCCCTATGATGCGGAAGGAGCCGGCAAAAGCGGGATCGATTTTATCGCCGCCACCTTTGGATTTGGTTTTACTCCGGAAAACTCCAAGGAGTTTAATCCGGTGTTGGCGATATCTTCGCCCAATGAAATGCTCAATGCTATTAAAAATGGTATCTTGTAAATACATAACTTCCATACATATGTTGAATAAATCTTTTGGACAAACCGGCCGGTGCGCCTTTTGAAGAATCAATATTCAAAAGGGGAACCAATGAGTCAAACTTGGTTTGAGCGCGGTTAACAGCGAAAATCAAAACCTGCGGCAAGCATCGTGGCGTCAAACTTGCAGGTGTTCTTGATTATGAGTCCGGCAAAATCTATTGCGAAGAGCATGAATCTTATGACGCCGAAGTATTCCTGCGATTTTTACAAAACGGATTGCTAAAGTATCCGGGTGGGAGGATTGTTCTGGCGCTTGATAATGCCCGGATTCATCATGCAAAATTAATCTTGCCTTTTATATGGTTGGCCGGTTGACTTCTTCCGGAGCAATTCTATATAATAATAGCAAACCATTATTTTTCGGCTTTAGAAAATAGATACCGGAATTGGAAAACGATGATGGGGAATGAGGTTCGGTTTTTCGGCCGCAGAGAGGGTAGGAAGCTGCGAACTACCTGCCGGAAGTGGATTGATGCCCCCC
The DNA here is from genome assembly GCA_050260935.1 of Bacillota bacterium. GTDB lineage: Bacteria > Bacillota > UBA4882 > UBA8346 > UBA8346 > UBA8346. Next base: position 15,339 of record JBLNCU010000009.1, on the reverse strand, counting down.
GGAGCGGTGATTCGAAATAAGTAGTCTCACCCGGGTAGCCCGTTACAGCTGTTCTAAGAGGGGCTTACCTGGAAAAGGGTTTGCCCAATCAGAGTGGAACCGCGAAGCACCTTCGTCTCTGGATAACGAGACGGAGGTTTTTTATTAAAGCAAAAAATCTCCAAGGAGGTACAGATGTTTAAGCGCCTTCATGAGGACATTAAAACTGTGTTTGAGCGTGATCCGGCCGCCAAATCCTGGATTGAGGTCCTGTTGTGTTACCCGGGGATTCATGCCTTGATTGCCCACCGGTTCGCCCATTGGCTTTATAAAAAACATTTATTCCTTTGCGCCCGGATTATCTCTCAAATAAGCCGGTTTTTCACGGGGATCGAAATCCACCCCGGCGCCGTAATCGGCAGGCGTTTCTTTATTGACCACGGCACCGGTGTGGTAATAGGCGAAACAACCGAGATCGGTGATGATGTCACCCTTTACCAGGGAGTGACGCTTGGAGGCACCGGAAAGGAAAAGGGAAAGCGCCATCCGACGGTTGGCAACGGAGTGATGATCGCCACCGGGGCCAAAGTATTAGGGGCTATAAAAATCGGTGATTATGCCAAAATAGGAGCGGGGGCTGTAGTTCTGCAAGAGGTTCCTCCTAATACCACCGTGGTGGGAGTTCCGGGGCGGGTGGTGGTTCAGGACGGGGTAAGAGTCGGGAAAGGGGTGGATTTGGCCCACAACCGGATTCCCGATCCGGTCGCCAAGATGATTGAATGTCTGCAACATAAAATAAATGAACTGGAACAGCGTATCGAGGAGTTGGAAAAAGACTAAACCGCTCCTAAAAAGCGGGGTCTCTCACAACGCTGAAGAGGGGGAATATTTGTTTATGTCATTTAAGGTATATAATACCCTGACCAAGAGCAAGGAAGAGTTTATTCCCAGAGAACCCGGGAAGGTGGCCATTTACGCTTGCGGGGTAACTCCCTATGATTTTGCGCATATCGGCAATGCGAGGCCACCGGTGTTTTGGGACTGCGTGCGCCGTTTTTTAAAATACCGCGGCTACCAAATAACCTATATTCAAAATTTTACGGATGTCGATGATAAAATAATCAACCGGGCCAGGCAGTTGGGTAAAGAGCCATTGGCTTTGGCCAATGAATATGCCCAAATATACCTGGAGGATTTGCAAGCGCTGAATGTCCTCCCGGCCGATCGCTATCCGCGGGTTTCGGAGCATATCCCGGAGATTATTGAAATGATCCGGGTCTTGATTGAAAAGGGCCATGCTTATGTCCTGAATGGGGATGTTTATTATTCAGTGGCCAGTTTCCGCGATTATGGCAAATTGTCGGGACGGGCTTTGGAGGACTTACAGGCGGGAGCGAGAGTTGAAATAAATGAAGCCAAGCGCAATCCCATGGACTTTGCGCTCTGGAAAGCCTCAAAACCGGGGGAGATCTTTTGGGAATCGCCGTGGGGGCCCGGGCGGCCCGGCTGGCATATTGAATGTTCGGCAATGGCCATTAAATATCTGGGGGCCGGTTTTGATATGCACGGCGGGGGGGAGGATTTGGTTTTTCCGCATCATGAAAATGAAATCGCCCAATCCGAAGCCTATCTTGGCTCCCAGTTTGTAAGATATTGGCTCCATAACGCTTTTATCACGGTCGGCGGGGAACGGATGGGCAAATCAGTGGGAAATTTCTCGACCATCCGTGATGTCCGGAGTAAATTTCCTCCTAAAGTGGTACGGTTCTGGTTCATCGGGACCCATTACCGGAATCCTATCAGTTTCGGGGAGGAGGAGTTGACTGCAGCGTCCCGGGGTTTGGAGCGGCTGGAAAACGCCGTATTCAATTGGGAACATCTCTTAAAACAACCGGTGGCGGCAGAAAATTCTCCTATGGACGACCTGGAGCAGGTAAAAAATCAAATCAACCGGACCAAAGAGGGTTTTGTCGCCGCCATGGAGGATGATTTCAACACTCCTCAGGCTTTGGCCAATTTATATGAACTTGTTCGTGAAGTAAACCGTTGGACTCAAGAGCCCGCCTTCCGTTGGACCCAGCCAGCCGCTTTGCTGCTTCAACAAGCTCTGGACTGTCTACACGAGCTGGGCGGCATTTTGGGATTATTCACTAAGGAAAGCGCAGCGGCTTCCCAAATAAGCGCCGCCGAGATTGAAGAATTAATAGCCAGAAGGGCTCAAGCCAAAAAGGATAAAAATTGGGCCTTGGCGGATCAAATCCGGAACGAATTAAAGGAAAAACAGGTTGTAATAGAGGATACGCCTCAGGGGGTTCGCTGGCGGTTTGAGCAATAGTTTAAACTATTTTTAAGGTCCCGAAATCAATCGTCACTTGACTGCCGGCTAATTTGGTATATAATGAAATCTAGAATTTTCGGTATAATAGTAGGGTATTTATGGGATTAAACGGAATTTGATTTCTGGCAAATACCTTATTTTAGTATTATATCTATTGTTTTCTTTCTCCTCATAAAGCAGGTGTTCAGGAGAAAAGTGGTAATCAAGAGAAAGGACTCCAACTTCATGCGAATCATTGCTATAATCCCCGCCCGCTACAGTTCTTCCCGCCTTGCCGGTAAACCCCTGGTGGACTTATGTGGTAAACCAATGATTGAACGGACTTACAAGAGGACACAAGCCTCAAAAATGCTGGATGCGGTGATTGTCGCTACCGATGACGACAGGATTTTTAAAGCGGTCAAACAGTTTAACGGCGACGTAGAAATGACTTCGCCGGAACACCGCTCGGGAACCGACCGGATTGCTGAAGTCGCCTTGAAACGGGGGTATTCGGACGAGGACATTATCGTCAATATTCAGGGAGATCAACCGCTGATTGAAGCCTCCACCATTGATAGCATGGTCAAGCCCTTGGTAGATGATCCCAAGTTGGTCATGAGCACCATGTCTTTTCGAATCACCGATCCCGCCGAGATAGATAATCCAAGCATTGTAAAGGTTGTTTCCGATGTAAACGGGATGGCTTTATATTTTTCGAGGTCGGTGATTCCTTTTGTCCGGGACAGCGAAGGGGTAAACCTGCTGAAGGTGCCTTTCTACAAACACCTGGGGCTTTATGCCTACAGGAAGAAGTTTTTGGCCGGGTTTTCCAATTTGAGAAAGAGTTATCTTGAGCAGTACGAAAAGCTTGAGCAACTAAGAGTTCTGGAGAATGGGTATGGGATCAAGGTTGTGGAAAGCCAATTTGATTCTCTTGAGGTTGATACTCCGGAAGATGTTGAAAAGGTTAGAACGCTGCTTTTAAAAAAGTGAGGAGGTATTCTGTTAATGTTAGGAACTATTCGCCTGTTTCATGTAAAGGAAATAATTTTCGGGCCCGGCTCGTTGCAGCAACTGGGCACGGTGGCTAAAAAGTTTGGGGTCGCCAAAGCATTTATCTCGATTGATCCGGTGTTAAAAGAGAGTTTCGGCGGTAAGATCGAGGCGACATTGAATGAGGCCGGCGTAGCAACCCGGTTCTTCACCGACTTGACCCCGGAACCGCCTTTGGAGATAGCGGACGCCGCCGGAAAAGCGGCCGCTGAATTCGGGGCCCAACTGGTAATTGGAGTCGGGGGCGGTAGCGCGATGGATGTTGCCAAAGCCGCCGCCGTGTTGGTTACCAACGGAGGAAAGGCCGAGGAATATGTCGGAGTTGATACCGTTAAAAAGCCCTGCCTGCCGACGGTGATGATTCCTTCAACCGCCGGTACCGGCAGCGAAGTTTCGCGGACTGCCGTATTTATTAATAAAGCCAAAAACACCAAGGGCGGAATGAATTCCGATTATATGTACCCTAATGTAGCTTTACTGGATCCGGTTCTGACTCTGACCGTTCCGCCGAAAGTCACCGCTTATACCGGGATTGACGCTTTGACCCATGGGATTGAGTCTTATGTTTCCCGTACCGCCAATAAAGTCTCCCGGATTTATGCGCTGGAGGCGATAACACTTATTGGCAGAAGCCTTCGCCGGGCCTATTTCAACGGAAATGACTTGGAAGCAAGGACGGACATGCTGTTAGGCAGTTTATTGGCTGGTATTTCCTTGGCCAATGCCGGTGTCGGCGCCGTTCACGCCCTATCTTACCCTTTGGGTGGCGAATACGGAGTTCCCCACGGTTTAGCCAATGCGTTACTCTTACCGACGGTGATGGAATTCAATATTCCGGCCGCCGTCGATGAATTCGCCGAAATCGCCTATGCTTTGGGTGAGGGGACCGAATCCGGCTCAACCAGGGACGCCGCCTTCGCCGCAGTCAAGGCCATACGGGATCTCTACAGTGATCTGGGTATGACCGAGAAACTGAATAACTTCAATATACCACGGACTGCTTTGCAAAAAATGGCCGAAACAACTTTGACCGGCATGAAGCGGGTATTTGACAACAACCCGCGCCCGGTTTCTTTGAGGGAAGCGGTCGCCATTTATGAAGCGGCTTATTAAACCTTTAGTTGTGTTTTTAAGAATGATTGATTAAAAAGGCAACTCCTTTGTGCCTCCGTGCCTCTGTGGCTAAAAATTATTGGCCGCAGAGGCGCGGAGGCATAGAGAAAGAATTAAACCATATAAGGAGGTTTTGTTGATGGGTGGATCGGAATTAATCGGTAAAGAAGAAAAAGCCGCCGTAATGGATGTGCTTGACCGGGGCGTGTTGCACCGTTACGGTTTCGATGCTCAGCGGAAAGGCATTTATAAAGTAGCGGAATTTGAGCAGAATTTAGCCAAATATATGGGAACAAAGTATGCTCAGGCTGTTTCCACCGGTACTTCGGCGTTGCAAACCGCCATGGCCGCGTTGGGAATCGGCCCCGGGGATGAAGTGCTAACCCAGGCCTTTACTTTTGTAGCTACCTATGAAGCTGTTTTAGCTTCCCGGGCTGTTCCGGTTCCAGTCGAAGTGGACAAGAGTTTGAATATGGACCCGAAGGATCTGGAGAAAAAGATCACTAAAAAGACTGCTTTAATAGTCCCTGTACATATGCTGGGAGTTCCGGCCCGGATGGACGAGATCATGGCTATCGCCAAAAAACATAATATCCCGGTGCTCGAGGATGCCGCTCAAGCCGTCGGCAGCTCCTACAAGGGCAAGAAAGTCGGCTCCATAGGAGCTATGGGGATTTACAGTTTTGATTATGTGAAGACTCTTACCACCGGCGAGGGTGGAGCGGTCGTTACCAATGATGAAGATTTGTATCACCGGGCGGAGTATTTTGCCGACCACGGCCATATTCATAATCCGGCAATTCCCCGCGGCGATGAGGATCGGGCTTTTCCCGGCCTGGATCTCCGGATGGACGAGATGGCCGGCGCCATGGGTGTCGAGCAGTTAAAGAAGCTGGATTATGTCCTCAAACGGCAGCGCGAGAATAAAAAACAGATCAAAGAGGCTATAAGGCAGCTTGGTTTTGAGTTCCGCGATTTGCCGGATCCCGAGGGCGACGGCGGTGACGCGCTTATCTTCTTCCTGCCGGATGCCTCAAAAGTGCCTGCCTTTGGAGCGGCCTTAGCGAAAAAGGGAGTTGGGACCAAGATACTGCCGTCCGGCATGAAGTGGCATTTCTTTGATAACTTCCCGGATTTCATGGAGCGCCGGACTGTTCACCGGGAGAAATGTCCGTTTACCTGTCCTTACCAGCAGAAAGAATTTTCTTATAGAAAAGGCGAACTGCCGCAGTCGAAAGCTCTGCTGGAGCGGGCGATCGCCTTGGGAATCTCCGTCAACATGGACGCTGCCGCGATTCAGAAGGTTGTCGATGCCGTTAAGAGCGCGGCTAGGGAAGTGCTTTAAAAGTCCTGGACATTAGAGATTGGCCAATAGATATAAATAAAAAGCGATTTTTAAAAACCGGCGATCTGTGGACCGCCGGTTTTTATCGGATCTACGCATTATATTGCCGTCCTGATTTTGTCGGTTAAAAAAATCACTTTGCGAAACTTTAAATCCTCGAGTGATACTAAGAATAGTTTTATACCCACCCCAAATGCAATATTGATTGGTTGTGTCGTCAATTTGTCTTTACTTTAGTTTTTTCTTATTTATCTCCCTTCATTTCCCCGGGGTCTTCCCGGGGCGCCTTAAGATCCTGGTCTAATTCCGCATTCGTATCCGGGCTAAAGTGGCCGGTGGTTTTTTCAATAGCCTCCGTTTGATCGCTTTGATCATAAACCAGCCGGGGGGTTATCACCACCACAAATTCTTCCTGGGTATCGCCGATCGAGGTGGATTTGAATAAATAGCCCAATAAAGGTATATCGCCCAAGATTGGCACCTTGGAAACGTTGGTGGTTTTATGGGTCGTTTTTAAACCGCTAATAATAACCGTTTCTTTGTTATTTACCCGGATGGTGGTTTCGGTGGCATGTTCATAAGTCTCCGGGATGTTGTTGGTTTTGTCGGGAGCGGCTCCGAAGTCGCTGATTTTAGGTTTAATCTCCATGGTAATTTTGTCCGCCGATACCCAGGGGGTAATGGTGATGTACAAACCGGAGTCAAAGTTTTTATCGGTGTAGGTTTGGACGGGCTTACCGTTTGAATCGGTAGAGGTTGTCTGTATTGAATATACTCTTTTCGTGGAGACGCTGAAATTTGTCGGATAACCGTTTAAGGTAGTTATGGTCGGATTGGAGAGGACTTTGGCCTTACCTTTGGATATCAAGGCCGTTAACGAAGCAATTAAGGTTTTGGCGGGATCGGATTCCGGTTTGTTATAAGAGATGGTGGGGATACTAGGGCCGATCCGCAGTTCGTTACCGTTATCAAGAGTAACGGCGCCCGAAGGAGGGCTCCAAGTCGTACCGTTGGAATCCTGGATCGAAACCACCATGATATCAAAGATGATCATCGGGTTAATCTGGTCGATTTTTTCGATATATTGTTTAACCTGGTTAATCAAGTTCTGTGGTCCGGTGACCGTAATCGAATTGGTCTCTTTGATCACCACCAAATCATTTTTGGGAATGGAGGCCGGGATATACTTCAGAATGTCTTCAGCCTTCAAGTATTTGATCTTAATAACTTCGGTCTGGTTGCCGTTGCTTTCGGTATCGACTTGGTCCAAATAGTCGGTAAACAACTTATGGATAGCAGGAGTGCCGGAAACAATCAGCGAGTTTTTATCGAGCATCAAGACAAAACATTGCCGGGGGAAGATCGGAGGCAGGGTGTTCAGTACTTGATCGGCCTTTAGATACTTTATAGGATAAATCTTCACATTGGAAAAGTAGGAGTTTTCAGGCCGGATCATTAAGCCGTCCCCGATTACATAGGTGTCACCAATTAACTTGTAGGTGAATATAGTGCCCCGTAAAATATAGTCAAGCACCTCCGGGAACTTTAAGTTGCGAAGACGAACGTTATTAATGGTCCAATTGACTTCAGCGTTGATAACTAAATTGATATTGGCTTTCCGGCCCATCTCGCTGATAATGGAGCTTACCGGAGAAGACTGCACCTCCAGGCTGAAGGTCTCGTTTTTCCGGTCGTATTCAATCTTGGTATTTTGACCGTTTGCGGAGTAAGCCGGACGGGCAATCCGCCAGGAATCTCCCTCCCGCGCCAGTTGCAGGTTGTTGGAGGAGCATAGAATACTCAAGGCATCCTCTAAAGGGAGGTTTTGAACGAAGATATTGACATTCAAGGATAGATCCTGGTTGGGGACTACCGTTACGCCGGTTTTTTCGGTAATGGCTCTGGTTAGAGCGGCTAAAGGCGTATTTTGGGCGTCGATTGATAATAAGTTGTTTTGATAAGTAAGTTTGAACGGTAACGGTTGGGCGGAGTCTTTCCGGAATACGGTCACCAGCCCGTCCTTATCCAGGGCGCAGCCGGCTTGTTGAGCGATGACAGCCAGGGCGTTTTCCAATGGAAGATTGTTTAAACTGATAGTCACCCGCTCCTTGAGATCACCGGCGGGGACAAAATTGGCCCCCGTCTTTTGGGAGAGGGTCTTTAAAATTGTTGTTAACTTGGCGTTTTTTGATTCTAAAGTCAGCATCCCTTCGTTGAACTCAACCGTCAAAGTTGAATTGTCGGGCTGGGTGATATGAAAAACGTTATTTTCTTTGGTATAAACCAAATTATTGGTTTGGGCGATAACGTTTAAAGCATCAATAAAGGTAACTTTGGTTAAATGAATGGTAACGGTCCCGCTAACCTCGTTGTCGATCAAGAAGTTGGCCCCTTCCTGAGCGGCCAAAACCCGTAACACATCCTTAAGATCAGCATTTTTAAAATCTAAATCGATTAACTTTGGTTTCGCCGGGGCAGCCTGGGTTAGGACAGTCATTATAAAGACCAGAGAAAGCATCAAACAACGCAATATGCTTGAATTCCCTAAAAAAATCTTACTCAATGGGAGTCGCTCCTTAAGGAAAAAATTCAAACATCAAGAAATTAAATGGCGGGTTGGAATAAATATCCTAAATAAATTCGTTTCCCACAGCCAACTTCCTGCCAAAAAAGTAAATTCGTTGAATCTTTTTAGAATTGCGAAATTGAACCGGCAATTGGGAATCAAAAGTCGGGGCTAATTGCCTTTTTGAGATTGACTTCTAATTTAAAGTTTGTTATTCTAATTACAGAAGTTTGGTTTAGAGATTAGTTCGAGCGTTGTTTTTAAAATAGTTGAGCTGAGTGGAGGCGAGTGCGAAAAGTCGGACGTTTTTTCTACGTTAACCAGACCAGGCGCTAGTTGCCTGGTTTTTTGTTTTAATGAAAATAAAAGTAAAAATGCCGCTACTTTTAAAACCTCCATTTAAAGTTCAACCCGAAAGACAACTGATAACGCTTGGACTCCGGCCACCAAATCAAATCTAAGACGGAGGTTTTTCGAGAAGAGTGTGGCAATATGCGTTTATGTTCGTTACTTCACTGCAGTTTATTCCGGCGCTTTCAGGCGAGGCCGAAAGTATTCTTCAGGCTCCAATGGCCCGCGCTTTCGACCCGGCATCCAGGGACCGCTGAAACAGGTAAAAGCCTATTTTCCTTAGTCTTTCTTTAAGGTTTTATGCTGACTTCTGAAAATCTCGGCTCCTGCATTCTGATTTTTTAAAATTCTGCCCCTGAATTTGACTCCTTAGTTTTAAAGGGATTCTTACTTGGGTCACGAATACATAGTGAATTCTTTTTTGAGGTGACCTGAAAGATGAGTAAAAAATTGGTTATGGGAAACGAAGCGATAGCCCGGGGGGCTGTCGAAGCGGGATTAAACTTGGCCGCCGCCTATCCGGGGACGCCTTCCTCGGAAATTGTGGGAACCCTGGCCGAGTGGTCAAAGAACTCCGGTTTTTACGTAGAGTGGTCCGTCAATGAAAAGGTGGCTTTGGAGGTGGCTGCCGGGGCTGCTTATGCCGGCGCCTGTTCATTGGTTGCCATGAAACAGGTAGGCCTGAACGTGGCCAGTGACCCTTTAATGAGCCTCGCCTATATCGGTATTAAAGGGGCCTTAGTGGTGGCGGTGGCCGATGATCCGGGTCCCCACTCTTCCCAAACCGAACAGGATACCCGCACCTTTGCCAAATTTGCCAAATTGCCGGTTTTTGATCCGGCTTCTCCGGAGGAAGCTTTGGAAATGACCAAAGCGGCCTTTGAACTGTCGCGCCGTTATCAAATACCGGTTCTGCTCCGTCCGACTACCAGGGTTAGCCATGCGACTGCCGGGATCGAATTCGGAGAGATCATTGTTAATCAACCGGATGGCTTCGTTAAAGATCCGAAATGGGTTATCTTCCCTAGATTATCATATCAAAAACATCTAAACCTGGAAGAATTGCAACTGAAATTAGCCGCCGAATTCAGCGATAATTCTTTCAACTTTATCCGGCCAGGCGGCCGGATCGGCATTGCCGCCGGCGGGGTTTCCTATTTATATCTGCTGGAAGCCCTTGACCGACTGGGAATAAAGCCGACTATTCTGAAGATAGGCAATCCTCATCCGCTGCCAGTCGCCAAAATCGCCGAGTTTTTAAAGCAAGTCGACCAAGTTATGGTAATCGAGGAATTAGACCCGGTGATTGAGGAAGGAATAATCTCCATCGCCAGGTCGATCGGTTTTTCCGGCGCTGTCCACGGAAAAATCTCCGGCGCTTTTCCAAAGGCCGGTGAATATAATATCGATTTGGTTATCAAAGCCATCGCCAATATTTTGAAGCTTGAAAACCAGGTTTCCGCTTTCAACGATTATAAGGTAAACGCCCCCGATCTACCGGTTCGCCCTCCGGTTTTATGCGCTGGTTGTCCGCACCGGGCGGCCTTTTATGCCGTAAAAACTGCCACAAAGGGCACCGATGCTATTTTTGCAGGTGATATCGGCTGTTATACCCTGGGAAACGCGCCACCACTCTCAATGGTTGATACCTGTCTGTGCATGGGCGCCGGTTTAACCATCGCCCAGGGCTTACAGGAGATTGAGCGCGAACGTCCGGTTTTTGCCTTTATTGGCGATTCTACTTTTTTCCATACTGGAATCCCCGGAGTTTTAAACGCGGTCTATAACAATCATCCCATTAAAATTGTGCTGCTCGACAACAGGACAACGGCAATGACCGGCCATCAGCCGCATCCCGGATTGGGCCGGAATGCAACCGGACAAGAGACGGCAGTAATCGATCCGGCGGCGATTATCAAAGCTTGTGGCGTTCAATCGGTGCAAACTGTCAACCCCTTTAACCTTAGGGAAACAGTATCCGCAGTCAAACAGGCGATGCGATTTCAGGGAGTAGCCGCTTTGGTGATGCAAGCGCCGTGCGCGGCCATTTCTAAACCAAAAAGGCGCTTTCAAATTGATTATAACCTTTGTAACAACTGCCGCCGTTGCCTGAGGGAGCTTGGGTGCCCGTCCTTTTTCACGGGCGAGAAGCCCCAGATCAACTCTTCTTGTCGGGGCTGCGGTCTGTGCGGCCAGGTTTGTCAAAGCGGGGCCATCAAGGAGGTGGCGAAGGGTGAGTTTTAAAATGGATATCGTGATTGCCGGGGTCGGCGGTCAGGGGACCATCCTGGCTTCCAGAGTTATTGCCCAGACAGCTTTGGATGCCGGGCTTCCAGCCTGTACTTCCGAGGTCATCGGTATGGCTCAAAGAGAAGGGCCGGTCCAAAGTCACGTCCGAATTGGAGCCGGTGAGTACGGTCCGCTTATCGGTGAACATCAAGCCGATATTTTGCTAGGTTTTGAACCGGCGGAGGTTCAACGTTCCTGTAATTTAATGAAAACAACCGGGTTTGGCCTAGTGAACATCCATGCGATTCAACCGGTGACTGTGGCTTTGGGGACCTCAGTCTACCCTCTGGAAGCGATTCAAAACTACCTTTGCGCCCTCCCGGTGAAGATGGTCTTTATCGACGCTTTTAAATTAGCTGTGGTCGCCGGGAGTTACAAAGCGGTTAATTCAGTCATGCTAGGGGCTTTAGCCGGTAGCGGCTTATTACCATTTCCCAAAATAGAACTGAAAAAGACACTGTTGGAAATGGTCCCGGAAAAAGCCAGAGATGTTAATGATCGGGCTTTTGAAATGGGGAGCGGGGTTCTTTTAAAGTGAAAAGACCGAAAGAAATTAGAATCCACGCGTCAGGATTCAGGAGCCAGGAGAAAACCTTAGCGAATAGGGAAAAAATTTTACTAGTGGCAATTTCAGATTAACTTTTTTCATTAATGTGCCGAGATATTAGACCGCATTTCCGGATTCTGGCTCCGGGCTCCTGGATTCCATAGGCCCCAATATTTACTGAACAGTAAAAACGGGCTAGCTTAGAGGAGGTTAGTTGAGATGATTAACAAGACAATACCAGACGAGTATCAGGAACTGCATAACCCCGACTATTTAAGGTTAGCTGTGGAAAAGCGGGCCGGGTTTCGTGATCAGTCCTTGAAAAAACTATTATTGAAAGTGGCCGAGCACAGCCGGTTCTATCAAAAAAAGCTGCGCCAGGCAGGCATAGATCTCAGAGAATTTGAAGCAGGCGAACACTTTCAAGCAATGCCCTTTACCACCAAGGAAGAATTACGTGAAGAGTATCCTCTAGGAATACAGGCGGTTCCCGACCGCGAAGTAGTAAGAATTCACTCTTCCTCCGGTACTACCGGGCAGCCGATTATCATTCCTTATACTAAACGCGATTTGCGGGACTGGGCGGTGATGTTTGCCCGGTGTTATTCTTTTGCCGGGGTCACTCCGGAGGATCGGGTTCAAATTACCCCCGGTTATGGCTTATGGACGGCCGGTATCGGCTTTCAAGCCGGGGTAGAGCTTTTGGGGGCCATGGCCATCCCTATGGGACCGGGAAATACCGAGAAACAACTGCGGATGATGATCGATCTAAAATCCACCGTTCTTTGCAGCACCTCATCCTATGCCCTTTTACTGGCGGAGGAGATTCAAAAACACAACCTAAGGGAGAAAATTCAGTTAAAAACCGGAATTATGGGCTCGGAACGCTGGGGTGAGAAGATGCGGGCCCGGATTGAAAATGAATTGGGAATTGAGACTTATGATATCTACGGATTGACTGAGATCTACGGCCCGGGAATCGGGATCGACTGCCAAGTTCATCAGGGAATTCATTACTGGTCCGACTATTTATACTTTGAAATCATTGATCCATTGACTGGGGAAGTTTTACCAGAAGGCGAACTGGGAGAACTGGTCATTACCACTTTAACCAAAGAAGGAGCACCGCTTATCCGTTACCGTACAAGAGATTTGACTCGTATTATACCGGGAATATGCCCTTGCGGCAGCGTTTATCCGCGAATTGACCGCATTTTGGGCCGGAGCGACGATATGATCAAGCTTAAAGGGGTGAATATTTACCCCGGCCAAATCGAGGATCTTCTTAAGGAAACACCCGGGGCCAGCAGCGAGTATCAGATCAAGCTTGCCAGGGTGGAGGCCAGAGATTATATGTTGCTCAGGGTTGAGGGTGATGCCGGAGTCAATCCGGAATATCTCCAGGAACTTATCGCGCTCAATTTTAAAAAACGGATTGGTATCCTGATTGAGGTGGAAGTGGTACCTTTGGGAGCTTTGCCGCGCAGCGAGAAGAAGTCAAAACGGGTGATTGACGAGCGGGATATATAGCATAAACCCGGGCTTGGCCCGGGTTTTTTATTCAAACTTCACTCCATAATTATAGTTTAATTTAGGAGCAAATAGTTTTTTAAAAGAACCCTAATTTATCCAAAATGCCAGTTTAATGAGGATATAAGTATTTACACAATAAGAATTAGGCAATAAAAATTCCAAAAAAAAAGTTTAAAAAATGGAGGATTTGCCAAACCCATATTGAACATATGTAGCAAAAGGGTGATTTGTGATGAAGAATTTCAATGAATTTGGTTTGAAAAATCCCCATGAAATATTGGTGAAGGCGCGTTTTTTGTTGCCTTCATTAACCAAATCCGAGAAAAAGGCGGCCCTGTTGGTATTGGACAAACCGGGATCGGCTATGGAATTAACCCTGGCGGAATTTGCAAAAGCGGCGGGGAGCAGTCAAACTTCCGTCTTACGGTTTTGCCGAAGATTGGGATTAGAAGGCTATACAGAACTTAAACTGCAATTGACCAAAGAGTTAAGCATTAAGGAACCGGAGTTACTGAATAATGATATCTCCCCGAACAGCAGCTTTTCTGAAATAATGGCCAAAGTATTTTGGATTAATATTCAAACTCTTAAGGATACTCTGACTTTGAACTCTGAGAATTGTGAGGAGGCTCTTAGGGTTATAACGTCCGCGGAGAGTGTCTCGTTTTTCGGTATTGGTGACGCGGTTATCCCGTGCCACCTTATGGATATAAAACTTAAAAGAATAGGTATTCGCAGTCAAGTTCATCATGATCCGGACCTTCAACTTACAACCGCCAGTTTGCTCGGGCCGCGCGATGTGGCCATTGCCATATCCCATTCAGGACGGAGCCGTTCTGTTGTTGAAGCTATGAGATTGGCAAAACAGCGTGGGGCCAGTACGATTTGCATTACAAAATACGACAAGTCACCATTGACAAAAGTTAGCGATATAACTATTTTTACTGCTACAATAGATGCTACTTTGGGAAAAGATATAATTGCCAGAAGAATTCCGGAGCAAGCTATCTTGGAAAGCTTATATTTAGGCCTACTGGCCAAAAGGGGAGGGGAATGCGCCGAGAATCTGAAAATCACCGCGAAAGTAATAGAATTTAATAAGATCTGATATTTACCGGTATAACTTCAAGTCATTGATAAAAAGAGGAGAACTCATTATGCAAGCTTCATTTAGAGACGCGCTTAGCGACGCCTTAATCGCCTTCGGAAAGGAGTATCCTGATTTGGTGGTAATTACTCCGGATTTGGCCAAATCAATACGAATAACCAAATTTAAGGAGCTTTTTCCGGAACGCTTCATAACTGCGGGAATAAGTGAGGCGGATATGATTTCAATGGCGGCGGGTATTTCAACTTTAGGACTAATACCGGTGGCGGCGGGATTTGCCATGTTTACCACGGAAAAGCCTTTTGAACAAATTCGTAATTCTGTGGCCTATCCTGATTTAAACGTTAAAATCGTTGCCACGCACGGTGGAATTTGTGTGGGCAGGGATGGGGCAACCCATCAGGCCATAGAAGATATTGCCATTATGAGGGTGCTACCCAATTTAACCGTTTTGGTGGCTGCGGATGCGGTGGAAACAAGAGCCGCTTTAAAAGCAGCTATAGAACACCATGGACCCGTATACCTCCGGTTGGGAAGAGATGCGGCTGATATTGTGTATTCCCGAGAAAACAAATTCGTGATAGGCCGGGCCGATCTATTAAAGCATGGTAAAGATGTTTCAATTGTCGCTTGTGGGATGATGGTTTCAAAAGCCTTGAAAGCCGCGGTGGAATTGGAAAAAATAAATGTCAGCGCCAGAGTTATAAATATGCATAGTATCAAGCCATTGGATAAAGAGATTATCATCAGCGCGGCTAAAGAAACCGGCGGAATCGTAGCGGTAGAGGATCATAGCCGGATTGGCGGACTTGGGAGCGCTATTGCCGAATTAGTAACGGCAAGCTATCCTGTTCCTTTGGAACAGGTCGCGATAGACGACAAATTTGGAGAATCCGGGGAAATGGATGAGCTATTTCAAAAATATGGGCTCGAGGTTGAAAATATAGTCGTCGCCGCTCAAAAGATTTTAGCCCGGAAAATAAATCACTAAATCCTATAAAAGGCAGGTTGAGGTCGATCATGGATCTTGATGAATTGGAGCTGCAAAAATTACGGGAAAAAGCAAAAAAAATCAGACGGGATATTATTGCCATGATTTATCATAGGCAGTCCGGCCATCCGGGGGGTTCGCTGT
>JBLNCU010000008.1:0-15220 GCA_050260935.1 Bacillota bacterium | reverse complement strand
CTAAATCCGCGATTAAGTCATGCGATTTTTCGGCCAATGATATTTTCTTGTTTAGCAGGGAGAGTTATTTTAACGTGGAATTAATAATTTATTTAAAGAAAGGAATACTTTTTTCCTAGGGGCGCCAAATTAAACCGCCCGGCCGGTGTTGCCGATAATAATTTAAAATTAAGCGAGGACCGCCGATGAGTAACAGTGATATCGACTTCAGTGATAAACTGAAAACCTTCAAAAAGGGCAATATTGTTTTTCTAGAAGGGACTCCCGCCGTGGATCTCTACATGTTGAAATCAGGTGCGGTAGAATTGCGCCGCCGTTTTAACACCAATGAACTGATGGTCGGAACATGCGGTCCGGGGGAGTTTTTTGGCTTGGTTTCCGCGGTTGAAAAATGGCTGTATACCGAAACGGCTGAAGTAACGGAGGATTCGGAGATTTTCGTTTTGAAGCCGGCCGATCTTGAACGGATGGTTGTCAATAACCCGGCGGTCGGCTTCCGGATCGTCAATTACCTCTCCAAACAATTAAGGGAACTTGATGAGAAGCTGGAGAAGATCTCGTGGAAGTAGAATGCCGGGAATTCAGGATTCAGGAGCCGGGATTCAGAATTCAGAGGATGTATCCAACTCTTCGCAGCTTGTTTAAACTACGGGGTTTAAGAATTGATGATTAAGGAATCAGAAGAGCCTTATACTTCGAAGTATTTTCTTATGTGTTTAACCTGGCTCCCGGATTCTGACTCCCAAATTCTTAACTAAAATACCGGTTTCCATATTCCCATCAACATAAAGAGGTTACAATAATGTTTGATGAAGCCTTGTTAAAGAAATTCAGCCAGAACTATGAAGCGGGGCAAGTTATCTTTACCGAATCCGAACCGGGTTTCGAGATGTATATCATCAAAACCGGCCGGGTAAAGGTAATAAAAAAAACCGCCAAAGCAACTGAGAAAATATTAAGTGTGCTTGGTCCGGGGAGTTTATTCGGAGAGATGGCTTTAATCGAGGCCAAACCGCGTTCCGCCACCGTGGTGGCTATTGAAAAGACTGAGGTTCTGGTAGTCACTTACAATGACATGGAGCAGATCTTAAGCGCCAAACCGGAGTTTTTATACCGGTTAATCAAGGTCTTCTGTAAGCGGATCCGCTTTACCAGTTGCCAAATTTCAAATCTGGCCATCAATTCAACACCTGGAAGGATAGCGGATCTTTTATTAATTTTGGCCGAGGATTGTCCGTTTAATCAAGATGAAAAAATACAAGTAAGATTAGGGGTGGGGGCGGCTGAGATCAGCGAGATGACGGGATTAGATCTTAAAGAGACCAATATGATTCTTCAAAAGTTTACCAATGAAGGCCTGGTTTCTTTGGAAAAAGATCAGTCGGTCTCCATCGCCAATTTAAATGGTTTAAAGAGCACCAGGGGTTTCTATCTTAAAAAGGAACATTTTGGTAACATTAAATGAACGGCAAAGCCCGGCGCTACCGGGCACAATTCCTGAATTATAACAAAGTCGCCAGTCCCAGTATTAACAAGTGCCATGACTGATCGGAAACTACTTTTAACCATTCGATACTGGTGTTGCCGTTGACGGTTTTTGCCCAGAAATAAACGAATGCCCGCTGATCCAGCAGCAGATGGCCGAGGAAGATCAGCCCGATGCCCAACCACGATAAACCGCCTGCTTTTAACGCCAGTAAAGCGACGGTTCCGGTGTAGACTGCCGAATGAACCACCAACGGGAGAAACTCTTGAGCTTTTTTCTCAGCCATCCAGCGGGTTTGCAATAAAAAATCCCCCGCCAGATGCCCCAGAAATAGCCAACTAAAAAGTCCCATCATTATCAACCTCATCTCATTTAAACCCGGCATAATAAGGAATCGGTAAAGATTAAAAATACTTTAACAATATTTTTTAATTTTCTCCTTATTATAAGGATTGTTCCGGGTTGGCATTAATAAGCAAAATTAGCCGCCTATTGAAGGCAACTTGGTGCAATAAAAATAAGCGCCATCCGGCGCCTCGTAGATCTAGGATCTCTCATTGCTCATTCGTTTTTTCGAAAAAGAGAATTTTATCAAAAAGGGCTTCTCTTTCCACAGTCAGTTCCTTATTGGAGGCATTCAGCTTCTTCATCAATCCGTGAACAAAAAGCATCAGGAAATTAACTCCGGCCCGCGGATAGGTCCGGATAAAGGTAAAAAAGTCGTTCCGCCCGATCCTAAGTACTTGAGCCGTATCAACCGGGGAAACATTGGCGGTTCTCTGGCCGTTTGAAAAAATGCCGGTTTCCCCGAAAAAGTCCCCCTCATTGATGGTGGAGATCTGAAATTCCATTCCATTTTCCCCGATGACCGTAACTTTTAAATCACCGCTGAAGACTACATAAAAACAAGAACTCACTTCCCCCTGGGTGATAATTTTCTCGCCTTTGTAATACTCAAAAAAATCGGCGTTTTGCAACAGCAGTTTCTTCTCATTGTCATCCAGGTAATGAAAGAGGGCGATCTTGTTAATCTTGGCCATTTGATTGGCGTCCAGAAAGTCAATTTTCCGCAATAAATACACCTCCTGATGTAATAATTATATCCCATTCAGCCATCCAGGTAAACCTATAAATTCAAGATAGAGCGGAAAAACACGAGTTATTTCAATGGATATTATCAAAATGTAATTTCTAATACTATAGCTCAAAACTGATCAACCGCTAAAGATGGAGAGTTACACATTGGGCAATGGTTTGATATTATTTACAGATGTCTATTTTTGAAAAAGGCCGGCCGGATATTTAGTTTTTTTGCCGAAGATCCGATATAATATTATGCACTAATAACGGAGGTTGGATCATGAAAAAAACATTGGCTTCCTTGTTACTCCTCATCAGTTTTTTACTGGTTTCTCAAAAACCGACTTTTGCCGTGACAACGGTTTATTTCGGGAAAATGGTTAACGGCGTTGGCGTGGGTTATGATTATTCGTCTGCCGCCAATCCCAAGTTAACGGGGGATCTCGATACTTTTGTAGTTAATTTCACCAATATCTCGGAACTTAAAAAGGTTAAAGTCGATATTGATTACGAATTTGGGAAATATACATACCTCCAGGGACCGCCGTCCATGGAATTATGGGATCTTCAAGTCGGTTTTCCGGTGGTGAACCGTGAAAAAGGATTGGTCTACCTTACCCTGGGAGCTCATAATTATGCCGAAAATACTCCATTTAATCCCAAACACGAAACAAACGGGGCTTTGGTAGGGGTGAATATCGCTTGCATTCCCAGTGATCGCTTCCAGATCGAGGCCGATATCCAACACTCCTTGGGGAATTTGGCCACAGCTAAATTATATTATAGCGATGTTACCGGAACTCTTTCCAAAACCTCGACCTTGGATCTGACTATTTTAACCATGAAAGCCCAGATTATCCTCACTGATAACCTCGGTCTGGCCGTTCGTTACCGCTGGTTTGATGAAAATATAAGCGACCCCCGGGTTGATGCGGTAGATTTATACTCAACCACCATGGGTTTTATTTACCGGTTTTAAGCTAACCAGGATAAGAGCGTGAACCATGTTTAACAAAATTTTCGGCAAAAAAATCAATAAAACCAGGATTACCCCGCTTACTACCAAGATTATTCTGATTTTTACCATATTTATTCTTCTGTCGAATCTGGCCTCCAACTATATCAACCTTATATACAACCGTTCCGGATTGGTGAAATTTATTCGCGAGCTTTTAATCCGGGATTTAAAAGAGATGTACACTATTTGCAACACCCAATATGAAATATATCAATACAGCAACGATTACCGGGGTTCAGCCGAAAATATCCAACGCAACGCTTTGGATCAATTTAAAAACCGGAAATCAGTCTTTTTAGGAATACGGGAGAACGGAACCATCACTTTTCAGGCTTCCCTGCTCAAAAGGTATGCCCGGTTTGGGGATGGGAAAACCCTCTCCCTGATGATCCGGAACCGGAAAAAGGGTATTCTCGAAGGTTCACTGCCGTTTCAATTTAACGGCGATACCTACTTCGGGCTTTACAAATACAACCCCAAGTGGGGGGTATATCTAATCCGGGGCGAGGAGTACAATGAGTTTTATGCCGAATCAACCCGGATATTCCGGAACATCTCGGTGATCATCCTAATTATCACGCTCTTCACGGCTATTTTAGGGATTATTCTTTTAAATTACATTACCCGCTATATTACGGTCATAACCGACCGGATAATGGAGATGAACCAAAATCAGCAGTTGGGGCTGATTGATTTGGAAGGAGCCACCAATGACGATATTACTTTTTTAGGAATGTCGTTCAATTCGCTTTCCAGCACCATCAATAACTTGTTGTTGATCTTCCGGAAATTCGTTAACCGGGATATCGCTCAAAAGGCTTACCAAGAAAGAGAAGTCCGTCTGGAAGGCCGGCAGATGGAATTGACCATACTTTTCTCCGATATTAAGCGGTTTACCTATATTACTGAAACTCTAGGAACGGATATCATTAAACTCTTGAATGTTCACTACGACAATACCATCAAGGAAATAATCCGCAATGACGGTGTTATCGGGTCGATTATCGGCGACGCCTTACTGGCTGTTTATGGAGTTTTTAATGAATCCGGCGCCAACAAATCATATCAGGCGGTGATCTCCGCTTATAAAATTCAAGAATTGGCCGCCATTTTAAGAGAGAAGATGCGGCACAAACGGGATCAAATAATCCAGGAAAAAGGGATCTGGACCGAGGCGGAGGAACGGGTTTATCAAGCGGTCTTAATTGAAGTCGGGGTGGGAATCGACGGCGGAGTGGTTTTTTATGGTAATATCGGCTCCCACGAACGGATGACCAACACCGTTATCGGGGATAGCGTCAATTCAGCCTCCCGGTTGGAAGGACTAACCCGGGTTTATAACGTGCCGATGCTTGTTTCCAGTTATGTAAAGGATGAGGTTGAAAAGAACGTCCCGGAAAGCGGTTTGATGTTCATTGAAATTGACACGGTCCTGGTCAAAGGGAAGACTATCGGCACCAAAATATTTTGGCCTTTGCGCCTTGAAACCTACAACAGGAAAGCCCAATTTCGAATGGACATCGACCTTTTCTCCCAGGGCCTTCAATTATACTATAAAGGCGACTGGAAAAACGCCAACCGGCTGTTCACCCAATCCACCTTGGCTGTGGCCGGGGTTTTTAGAGAACGGACACTGGCGGAGTGCCCGGAAACGTGGGATGGAATATGGAAAATGACAAGCAAATAAACAAAACCCAAATCGAGCAGATAAAAGAGCTCTTTTTAAGTGATGATCTGCTGGCCAAAAATGTTAAACCAGAGATTTATTCCCTGCCCGATGAGTTTGCCCGCAGCCGCAAGAATAAAAGCTTGCTGGTGTATGCTTTGCTCCTTTTATATACCGCCGCCATCGGAACAGGGGTGTACCTGCTAACCACCGATGAAGAGAATAAAAGCAAGCGGGTCGAGGTAAATATCGCTGAATTCAGGCAGTTCAACCTGATGGAATTGTTGGCGGAAAAGAAGGAAAATGAAGAGAAGCTGGTCAAACTTCAGCAAGAACTGGAGAATCTACGGGCTGAAAGCATGAGGGAGATTCAGAAGCTGTCTCCCAAAAACCAACAAAAGGCAATAGCCGAGCTTAACGAGAAAATGAAAAAGATTGAGGATACTTATAAACAACAAATATCCTCAAAAGAAGAGGCCCTCCGCGAACTTCAAAAAACTATTTCTGCCGAGCAACAGCGGATCAACAAAAGTGCCCGGGAGACGCAGCAGGAGATAGAAAAATACCGGGCCCTCAACAAAATGCAGGGAGCCGAGCTGGTGCGGCTAAACACGGATTATGAAACCAAAATTGCTAAGCTCGCAGCCGCGCACCAAGCCGAGGTTGATCGGTTGAAAGCGGAGATAGTCAAGTTAACCGCCGCTCATCAAAGCGAGATCGACCGTTTGACAAAGGAGTACCAAGATTCGCTTAATGCCTTGACGCTCCGTTACAACCCTGTTTACTCCCACGGGGAGATGGCCGCGCTTCTGAATTCGAAACCGGAGAGTACTTCCGGGGAGGCCTGGAATAAATTTTCCCTGCTGCCCCAAGAGGCTACCTGGAGTCAGCAGGAGTTTGACCAATTACGGAAAAAAATCCAAAACCAGAGGATTATCATTAAAAATCTGCAGAATATTCCCTATACCAATTCGGTTCCTTTGGCTATAAACAGGCTTGATAAGCTGTCCCAATCGATTGTCGAGGATTACGAAGCGCTCTGGGGTGATCTGGCCGGCCGACTGAATGAGAAGAACAAATACCTTAATAGTTATGAATACGCGTTGAATTATTTATCAATGACCCGTAGCGAGAGCGGGTTCGTAATTGACGCCCGGAATCCCAACCAGATGCTTGTCTTTATTGATCGCATCTATTCGGTGAAAAAGGGTGACACCGCTTACGTCTTTAAGAATGACGATCTCCCCATCGCCAAAATTGAGTTAAATCCGGAACATGGCCGCATCACCGCCAAAGTGAAAGAACTCTTAAAAGCAGTTAAAATCGAGCCATTCGATAAAATATTGTTAAAACTCGAGGTGGCCCAATGAAAAGGTTAACAGCTACCCTAATTGCTGTCATTTGCAGTTTTAGCATCGCTACTCATACTTACGCTTTCAATTGGAAGAGTTTAAATGTGGATACGGTAAACCAGGAAGAAGATGGTTCAAAAACCATCTTGACCCTTAGCGACCAGGAAAACCGGGTCTTTAAAGTGATTACCGAGGAGGAAATCATCACCTCGAAGCTGGCCGAGAAGATCATTAAGTTTAAAAACGACTTTTACAGCTGGCGGAATATCCGTCTTCAAGAGCTCAGCTTTATGGTTTTCGCCAATTTACTGGATGTGGTTATTATTCCCCGGCAAATTATCTACAACGATCAAAACCTGGCAACGGCGATTCCGGCCGGGATAACCATGTCTTACAATCCGGCGCTGGATCTCATGCATTATGATTTCCGGCTGATGAAGGAGAATCTGTTTCTCCGGATTGACGGTGATTATCTTAATGAGGAACGGTTAATGGCTGAAATCGCTTCCGCTTATGAGAACCCCGCCGCCTATTTGCAGCGGACGGCTCCAGTTGCTGCTGAGCCTCAAAGGGGTAACCATAATGGCGAAGATGAAAAAACCAGACAAGCGCTGATTTATCTTTATAACGAGGATTGGAACGGCAGGCATAGAGCGGTTCCCCCCGAAGTCATCCAGCGGGTGGCAGCCTTGAAGCAGAGCCATCCCGGTCTGACTCATGATCAATTATGGAAATTAGTGAAACAAGAGAAGATTAAGCTGACAAAAAAAGAGTTTGACCTGATTCTGGCTGTCTATTTTAATGAGTTTAAGTAAAGATTGCTCTTCAGGATGGTTATCTACTATTAAAACCCTTGAATTTCTTACCTGGATTCTTCCTCAGCCTTGGCGGGTTCATATTTTGCCGCATATGACCAAAGGACTATAAAAGCAATTAAAAACATTTAATTTCCTCCTCTTTAGACAATCTTTGAGAAAGAAATTCGTTTTAATCACCCCAAATACTGCTGTAAAATAGACCCTTGCTCCCATTACCGTGAGAAATACATAATACTCCGCCAGCATAACCGGCTTTTTTCCATTTCTTTTCCGGTGGGCAAGAGAGTATTAGGAAAATTCATTTGCAAACCCATATAAATTGTTTATAATAACTAATATGAAATTAATTAATGTAAGAACCAGTTACATTCATAGGAATCCGGTTGAGAAAGCGGCTGTTTCTCACCTAAGGAGGAAATCAAATTAATGGAAAACCAAAAGACACCGGAGAATACTCAGATGACTAGTGGGACTGAAGCCCCAATTAAGCCGGGGGTATCCAATTTTATTCAGGATATAATCGCTGAAGATTTTGAAACCGGAAAACACGGCGGCCGGGTTCACACCCGTTTCCCCCCGGAACCCAACGGCTATTTGCATATCGGCCATGCCAAGTCAATCTGCCTTAATTTTGGAATAGCCATTAAAAACGGCGGGCTTTACAACTTAAGGTTTGATGACACCAACCCCAGCAAAGAGGATACCGAGTATGTGGATTCGATTAAAGAGGACATCCGCTGGCTTGGTTTTGACTGGGGCGACCGTTTGTTTTTTGCCTCCGATTACTACGAACAGTTGTATGATTTCGCCGTTGATCTAATTAAGCTGGGAAAAGCCTATGTTTGTGATTTGAATGCTCAAGAAATCAAGGAATACCGGGGAACTCTGACCGAGCCCGGAAAAGAAAGCCCTTACCGCAACCGTTCGATTGCTGAGAATCTGGATCTGTTCTCCCGGATGCGGGCCGGAGAATTTCCCGATGGTTCGCGGACCCTCAGGGCCAAAATCGACATGGCTTCACCGAATATCAATATGAGGGATCCGGTAATCTACCGTATTTTAAGAGCTACTCATCACCGGACCGGAGACAAGTGGTGTATTTACCCAATGTATGACTATGCCCATCCGCTCTCCGACTATTTAGAGAGAATCACCCATTCCATTTGCACTTTGGAATTTGAAGACCACCGTCCACTGTACGATTGGGTTTTACAGACATTGGGATTGGAGGATCGTCCGCAGCAGATCGAGTTCGCCAGGCTTAATCTGAACTACACCGTAATGAGTAAGCGGAAATTACTTGAGCTGGTAAAGAACCATTATGTCAATGGCTGGGATGATCCCCGGATGCCGACAATCTCCGGTTTAAGAAGGCGGGGTTATACGCCGGAATCAATCCGCCAATTTTGCGACCGTATCGGAGTGGCTAAAAGCAACAGCACTGTCGATATCTCACTGCTCGAACATTGTTTACGCGAAGATCTAAACCTCAGAGCCCCCCGGGTTATGGCGGTATTAAGGCCTTTAAAGGTGGTTATCGACAATTATCCCGATGGCAAGGTTGAAGAGTTTGACGCCGAAATTAACCCGGAAAATCCGGAGTTGGGAACCAGAAAAGTACCGTTTTCAAAAGTAATCTATATTGAGCGGGATGATTTCATGGAAGACCCGCCGAAAGGTTTTTTCCGGTTGGCGCCCGGACGGGAGATCCGGTTAAAACATGCATATTATGTGACTTGTACCGGAGTGGTCAAGGATCAAAACGGAGCAATTACTGAACTTCACTGTACCTACGACCCGGAGACACGCGGCGGTTGGTCATCCGACGGCCGTAAAGTGAAAGGGACATCCCACTGGGTCTCGGCCTCCCACGCGCTTACGGCGGAGGTCCGTTTATACAACCATTTATTCTTGGTTGAAAACCCGGATGATGTGCCGGAAGGGGCTGATTATAAAATCAATCTCAATCCGAACTCCCTTGAAAGGTTAACGGATTGCTTGGTGGAACCGAGTTTGGCCGAGGCCAAACCCGGCGACCGCTATCAATTCTTGCGGCAGGGGTATTTCGCGGTAGATCCCGACTCGGCCCGGGGAAAGCTGGTTTTTAACCGGATTGTGCCTTTGAGGGATTCTTGGAAAGGTTAATGAATAAATAATAATATTGTTGGGGTGCCTACAAGGGAACCCCGTTTTTTTGCGGTTTTAAAACTAAAGGCTGAAACCGGGTTTTTAGTGGGGAACAATAATCTGGGTAAAACAGCGGATAACCAGTTTTTAGGAAATTAGGGTGATTTCTATTCTTTGTCGGCAATATTCAAATAAAATTAACATTATTATATATTAAAACTAAAAAACTATAACTGTATTAATTTATGATATAATTATTATGGCAACTATCTTAAAAGCGGGGCCGGGTTATGGAATCCTTTCTTTTAGGGCTGGTTTTTTTGGCATCCAGCGTGGTTAGGTATCGCCTGGATTTGGCATTTATTGGCGCGGTTATTCCTTTTAAAAGAACCATCCTCCCGGTATTGGTTTTGGCCGCTATCAACTACATGGTAACGATAGTTATTCAGCTGCCCGTAGCTGTTAATATGATGGTAATGCTGATAGCGGTCGTCGCCGTCTTGAACATTTTCAATAAAATTCAATTTTTATTCAGCTTAACAGGATCTTTATTGGGTTATATTACATTTGGGGTCACCAAGATCATTATCGTTTGGCCGTTATTGCAAGTGGCGGGAATTTCATTTAATGTCAAACCGGCGACGCCGGAATGGATCTCTTTAGGTTGCGCCGAAATTGCAATTCCGGTCTTGGTAATTCTTATTCTGAAACATTTTAAATTATCATTGATGAATTTAATTAAATAAACAGGGGATAAAACCGGTGCGATACTCTTGTCTGCTTAAACTTTTCTCATCAATACTTCTGGGCATTTTTTTGCTGATCGTTACCGAAGTTTATATATTCGAGGATCTGTATAAAGGAAACCCCGGACGGAAGGTATACCTGTTTGTGGCGATTACCTTGATTACCACTTTTTTATTCCTTTCAAGCATCTTCTTTTTTTACAAACTAACCACTCTCCTGCAGCGGGAAACAACGGCTAACGCCAATGACAGACTGCGTCTGGAAGAAAGCCAAAAACTTATCCAGATGCTCCGATCGGAGCGGCACGATTACAAAAATCAACTTCAGGTAATCAGGGTATTAGCCTTAATGAATAAGAATGAAGAAATTGAAAAATACATACTTGACTGTAAGGAGGCACTGGATTTATCGAGTTCGATTTTGGTACAAGTTCAAAATCCGATTATTTCCGCGATGTTACTCGCTTTCATGACCGAGGCCAAAGAGAAAGGGATTATGTTCGAGATCGACTGCGATGTTGATTTCAGTAATTTCGACCTGCCTCCAGTAAAGATTACCCGGATTTTGGGGAATATCATTCAAAATGCCATTGAGGCCTTCGAGGGTGGGGATTTTTCCGAACCCACCATTCAAATGACCATCTGGGACACAAGCAGTTCATATCATTTTATAATCTGGAATAACGGGCCGGTTATTCCGGCGGGTATTCAGGAACAGATCTATTTTATCGGTTATTCCACCAAACAGAGTTCCGGCCTTGGTTTATCGATTGTCAAGGCCCTGACCGATGAGATGAACGGCCGGGTTTTCCTTAAAAGCAATCCGGATTTTGGGACCGAATTTCAGATTGTGATTCCGAAATCTATAAAAAAAGAGATCGAGAATTGTTAGAGATAATTTATTGATTAACCAGGCAACCGGCAGGGCATACTAAAAACGGATTAACTTTACAAAATAGTGGAGGTTTTAAGGATGCCCACCCGAAAAATTGAGGAAGTAGTTGATGGAATTTATTTGGAGCCGGTTCCGATTACTTTAGGTGAGGAAATTAAGATTAAATATAAGGGTTTGCTGGCGGAATCCGGGGCCGGTAAAGTGTTTCTCCATGCCGGATACGGCTTTGAAAATTGGGAGAAAGTGGTGGAGCTGCCCATGAAAAAGACCCGGGACGGCGGCTGGTCGGTAAAGCTCCAGGTTGAGGAGGCTTCCAATTTTAATTTTTGTTTCCGGGATGATGCCTATAATTGGGATAACAATAGCGGCCGTAATTGGAGCTATCAGGTGCATACGGGTGATTTGCCGCCTGAGCATTAAAAGTCCGGGAAAAATCTCTTTCGCTAAAGACTAATTATCCCATATTCGCTTTTAGGCCGCGCTTTTAAGCTTTAACCCGGAGCCTAAAAGCAACTTTTTTTCTTAAAGGGAAATATTTTTTTTTCGCGAATATATATAACTGGAAAATTCCGGGGGGTGGTTCAAGATGAAAATTCTCATCGTTGATGACTCACCCTTGTTGCGAACAATTTTAAGGGATTATCTGCTTGAGGCTGGTCATGAAGTATTTGAGGCCGGGACCTGCGCGGAGGCAGGGGACCGGTTTCAACGGTTTCACCCCGAGGTAGTCTTCAAAGATCTTTTTATGCCGGAATGGGACGCTATTGAATCGATCCGTTTTTTTAAAAAATTGAACGACCAGGTAAAGATCGTTATTTGCAGCACCAATTCGGCGAAAATTACCATTTTGGAAGCTTTAAAAGCGGGGGCCCATGATTTTCTGCTGAAACCTTTGGATAAAAACCAGGTGCTTTCAACCCTGAAAAGGTTGGCTATCTCATAGTTGGCGAATATTACATAAAGGATTGTCAAAAGAGAACAAGAAATCATTCCAAAAATACGATGGAGTGATTTTTTTGCTGAAAAAAATCCTGATCGCCTCGGCTGTTCTCATCGTTTTAATGATGTTCATGATCCCGAGCGGCGCCGATCCTACCGATATGGTGCTTGATCAACAGGTAGAGTTGGAAGTTCCCGGTACTTTTGACTTAATAGACAGTAACCATGACAAGCTGGCGGAGGAAATCCGGTTTCAACTGGGAATGAAAGCTTACCAGGAAGGTCAATTCATAGTTACCGGGAACCTGGAGGCCAATAAAAACGGCCATTGGGTGGCCGTCGGCACTACGGTGCTGCCTTTTCAATGGTCGCCGGATCACCAAAGGATTGAACTGGTATTTCATACTAGTAATATTCGAAAGCAACAACTTTCCGGGCCTTACCGGGTAACGGTCGGCTTAAAGGCGGGAAATTGGGAGTTGCCTTCTCAAGTAGCGGGGTTTTCCCCAAAATATGACTGGAATAATTTTAGCAACGCTGAAAAAGGCGAGACCGGAGAGATTACCGATTTTTCAAAAGCCAAACGGGCAGTGGAAACCTGGGCTGACTACCAAAATGTCAAACTTGGCAGTTTAATCGGTGGCAGTTATGATTATGATCACTGGCAGTTAGATTATAAAGAAAAATTCGGGAGGATACTCCGCTTTCTGGTCAGTCCGTACGGTTCAATCGAGATGCTGAGGATAAAAAAGTCCGCCCCGGCGGCTGATCTCCAAGGAAATGCGGGAACAAAATAAACAAGAAAATATTTCTGCCATAGGGAACGCTTCTTTTCTTAGCGTCTCAGCGTCTCTGTGGCCTATATGTTTCAGCCACAGAGACTCAAAGGGTTCTACGTATCTAACCGGCGAAGTAATGCTGGCCGATGACGATATTGACCTGCCGGCTCCAGATCCAACTGGAAGTGGACTTTGCCGGATTGAAGAAATATAAAGCCCCGTAAGTGGGATCCCACCCCTGCATCGCCAAACGGGCCGCTTGATAAGAAGCGGCGGTCGGTTCGGACCAAATATAGCCGTTAGAAACCGACTCGAATTCCCCTGGTCTAAAGATATTGGCTGCCAGGTTCTTCGGGAACCTTCCCGAACGAATCCGGTTTAAGAGAACCGCGCCTACAGCCACCTGCCCTCTAAGAGATTCACCACCGGCTTCGGCGTGAATAATCCTGGCTAACAGCGGAAGATCGCTTTCCGGAACAGGACTGTACCGGTAGGAGCCGGTTTGCGTATTTTTCGCTTTGGCTGTTACTCCATAATTAGCTTGTTGCCTTGGAATTGCCCGGTTAACCTGGTTGTTGGTGGCCGGCGCCACCGGAACCGGCTGGTGGCTGGTTAAGACAGCCGCCGTGTTTTTGGTTTTTTGGTCGGTCCGTATTTTTAAGCCGGCTTTGACCGGTTTGGCGGCCGGTCTTGCTTTGCTATCCGGACCTAGGTGGTTATGCCCGTCAAAAAAGAGCATTCCCATGCCGGCGCTCCAGGTTAAGCCGGCGATCAAGCAATATACCACCGCGGATGTCACCACCCGCCGGCAAGTTGTCGACTTGGTAAAGAACATCACAGCCACCTCCTTTCTTACAGGTTATACTTCTTTCAAACACTGGCTGTAAAATTAATTCCAAACTTTAAGTCAGAAAAACCCGCATTTTATTTTTTAGAAAAACGGCGGGCAACGATCATTATACCAGCTTTAACCGGCCGGATCGAGCGGAAATGTTTGCTAATCCTCTTTATTTCGGAGAATTCCCTTTAGGGTAGAAGGAATATCCGGTTTTAAGTAAAAGATAATTAAGTGTTTGATCTGCAATCCGAAGAGGTGCGTGTGAATGGACTTGTTCTCTGCCAGCGCCGATGAGAACCGCCAAAAGGAGGCCCCTTTGGCGTCAAGGATGCGGCCCCGAAGTTTGGAAGAGTTTATCGGCCAGGATGAGATTGTAGGAGCGGGGCGGTTATTAAGGAGGGCGATCGAGGCCGACCGGCTGACTTCAATGATCTTTTACGGCCCGCCGGGTACTGGAAAGACCACTTTAGCCAGGATTATCGCCCGGACCACTCATTCCCACTTTGAAAGCATCAACGCGGTCACCGCCGGAGTCGCCGACCTCCGTAAAGTGATGGCCGATGCCAAGGAGCGCTTTAACCTCTACCAAAAGAAGACCATTTTATTTGTGGATGAGATTCACCGGTTTAACAAGGCGCAACAAGACGCTCTGTTGCCGGGAGTTGAGGAAGGGACGATCTTACTGATCGGCGCCACCACCGAAAACCCTTTATATGAAGTCAACTCGCCGCTGGTCTCGCGCAGTATGATTTTTCGGCTAAAGCCTTTGTCCCGGGAAGATCTTAAAACTATCATCAGCGTGGCCCTGAAGGATTCGGAGCGGGGTTTGGGGAGTTTCAAGGTTCAATTGCCTCCGGACGCTTTGGAACATCTGGTGAATATCGCTAACGGAGACGCCAGGATTGCTTTGAATGCCTTGGAGTTGGCCACACTGACCACACAACCTGATCCGGATACCGGAGCCAGAGTTCTAAGCGTTGAGATAATCACTGAATGTATTCAAAAGCGTCCGATCGTCTATGATAAAGATGGCCAGGCCCATTACGACACCATCTCCGCCTTTATAAAATCAATGCGCGGCTCCGACCCGGATGCCGCAGTCTATTATCTGGCCCGGATGTTGACTGCCGGCGAAGATCCGAAATTTATCGCCAGGCGGATGATGATCCACGCCGCCGAGGACGTTGGCAACGCCGATCCGATGGCGTTGCTGGTAGCCACTGCCGCCGCCCAAGCGGTGGAGATGGTTGGTTTGCCGGAAGCCCAGATCCCTATGGCTGAGGCGGCAATTTACATAGCCACCGCCCCCAAATCCAACGCCAGTTGCCAGGCGATC
Organism: Bacillota bacterium; assembly: GCA_050260935.1. Taxonomy (GTDB): domain Bacteria; phylum Bacillota; class UBA4882; order UBA8346; family UBA8346; genus UBA8346. The sequence goes on along the minus strand of JBLNCU010000008.1, from coordinate 140 downwards.
CATGCGGCCATGGCCGATGTTCAAAACGAGGAGAACCAGTTGGTTCCGGCGCATCTCCGGGATTCCTCACATCCGGGCGCCGGGAAGCTGGGAGACGGCGTTGGTTATAAGTATCCCCATGATTATCCGGGAGGTTTCGT
>JBLNCU010000007.1:0-8917 GCA_050260935.1 Bacillota bacterium | reverse complement strand
GATATACCGCTGATGAAATAAAATTTCCGACTTATGGAGGTGTTATATTGTTATACATTGAACCAACGGGGGGATTATGCAACCGGATGCGAGTATTGAATTCCGCGATCTTTTTGGCGAATAAAGCCGGAGTGCCATTAACATTAGTTTGGCCGGTAACCTGGGATATGGGGGCTCCGGTTTCTCGATTATTTAAGTTGCCGTCCTTTATTACACTCATCGAAAATAATCAAGCCGACCTTATGCACGAATTCGCGGAAAAAGTTGATAAAGTAATCGAACAAGAGGAGTTGACCAATTTATTTTGCGGGCATTATCATATGGAGAGTTTATTTGAATCGTATAAAAGTATATACATGAAAACCGGCGGTATTTTTTATCCATATCAACATTTTAATTATTTTCAACCGATCGCGGAGTTACAAAAGATTATTAATCAATATATCTCAAATTTTACTCAAAATGTCATCGGAGTCCATATCCGAAGGACCGATAATGAAACCGCAATCAAATACAGTCCCACGGAGTCTTTTATTGAAGCTATGGATTTGGAGATCATCAAAAACCCGCAAGTCAAGTTTTATTTAGCCACCGATTCTCCGGAGGTTGAAAGCCAACTGACTGTAAGATATAGAGAGCGAATAATATCCCATGGCAAAGAATTTCGTAGAGATACCGAAAAAAGTATTCAAGATGCAGTGGTTGATTTATATTGCTTGGCGAATACCAAAAAACTTTTGGCAAGCTATTGGAGTTCTTTTTCCGATATAGCGGCCGAAATAAACCGTATTGAGAAAATTGTTATTCACCAAAACCAATAGAAATGAAGGAAATTTGGTGATATCCATGAAAAAAATAAACCAGGTTTGCATCTGTGGTATTGGGTATGTAGGCCTGACCCTAGCAGTAACCATGGCGGAAAAAAACTTTCAGGTTACCGGCGTTGAAATAAAGCCTGAGATTGTGGCCTCAATTAATTCGGGTATGCCGCATTTCCATGAAACCGGGCTGAAATCCTTGCTTCAAAAGCATCTTCATAAAAATTTCGCGATTTTTTCAACGATTCCCGATAAAAAATTTGATGCTTTTATCATTACAGTCGGCACCCCATTAAAAACCGGAACGAAAGAGCCCGAATTCCAATTTGTCCAAAACGTCAGTAAAGAAATAGCAAACCATCTCACCGATGATTGTTTGGTGATACTTCGAAGCACTGTTGCCATAGGCACTACACGTAATATTGTTCTCCCGATTTTACAGAAAAAACAGGCCCAAATAAATATCGCTTTCTGCCCGGAAAGGACCATTGAAGGGAAAGCTCTTGAGGAACTGACGTATTTACCGCAAATTATCGGCGGTATTAATCAAGAAAGCGCTGATATGGCGGCAGCGCTCTTCCAAAAGATTACACCGGCAATCATCAAAGTTTCATCTCCGGAAACCGCGGAAATGGTTAAATTACTTGATAACGCATACCGGGATTTAAACTTTGCCTTCGCCAATGAGATTGCCCAAATCTGTTCATTTATTAATGTCGATGCCGCGGAAGCCATCCAATCGGCAAACACTCAATATCCCAGAACGAAGATTCCTTCCCCGGGTTATGTGGGCGGGGCTTGTCTTGAAAAAGATCCCTATATTTTGATCTCTTCGGCCAAGAAGTATAATTATACTCCCAATTTAATAAAAGACGCCCGGGAAATTCACGAAGCCCTGCCTTTGGTTGTTTTAAACCGTATAGAACAATTATTAAAGCTATATGGCAAAGATATCGGACGGGCAAAAGTTTTCTTCACCGGTCTGGCTTTTAAAGGAGACCCGGAAACAGATGATTTGCGGGGCTCTCCCTCGCTAATTTTTATTAATGCTTTAGTTAAATTAAATGTAGAGAACTTATTTGCGCATGACTTTGTTGTGCCGGAACCAATGATCAAAAATCTCGGTTTAAGAGCCCTTTCTTTAGAAGAGGGGTTTCATAATGCTGATGTTGTGATCATCGGAAATAATCACAAACGATATTTGGATTTAAATATTAATGATTTAGCGCTAACGATGAAAAAGCCGGCCATTTTTTATGATAGTTGGAGATTATTTGATAAAAAACAATTTGACAATATTAATGGTATACATTATGAAGGGCTGGGCTTTAAAAACAGGTTGTTAGGAGAGAGCATAAATGAATAGAGTGCTAATAACCGGCGGTTGCGGATTTCTTGGTTCCAATCTGGCGAAGAGAATGATAAACGAAGGATATTTTGTCAGAGTGTTTGATAATAGTTTTCGGGGAAATAAATCTAAGCTTGGTAATTACTTCAGCGATATCGACTTTGTCGAAGGGGACATTCGGGATTTAGACGCTGTTGATAAAGCATGCCAAGGTATGGATGTCATATTTCATTTGGCTTTTATAAATGGGACGAAATATTTTTATGAAATTCCTGAAAAAGTTTTAGAGGTTGGGGTCAAAGGGGCAATGAACACTCTGGAGGCGGCGCTAAAAAACAATCTGGCCAAATATATTTTAGCCTCTTCCTCGGAAGTGTATCAAGAGCCTACGGCAATACCGACTCCCGAAACTGAAAGAGCCATCATCCCCGATATAATGAATCCAAGGTATTCTTATGCCGGCGGGAAAATTATCAGTGAACTTTTGGCTATCAATTATTGCCGCCATAGTAAAATGACCGCCACTATTTTCCGGCCTCATAATATTTATGGACCCGATATGGGATTCGAACACGTCATCCCGGAATTCATTCTTAGAATGAAAAAGCTTTCCGATAATTTCCGCTTAAATCAAATTGAGTTTCCATTGCAAGGCACAGGCAAGGAAACCAGGGCTTTTTGTTATATTGATGATTTTATCGATGGTTTAATGGTGGTGTTAAAGTCGGGGAATCCCAATGAGATTTATAACATTGGCAACGATCATGAAGAAATACCCATATCTGATTTGGCTGAAAAAATAGCTCATTTGTTAAATCTCCATATCAAAATTAACCACCAGGAGTCGCCCTTAGGAAGCGCCCCGAGAAGGCGCCCATGTATTGACAAACTAAAAAAATTGGGCTATAATCCCACGGTCTCATTAGAAGACGGTTTGCTTAAAACGATTGAATGGTATATTAGCCGAAATGATTAAACACAGTCTTATTCTATTTCCTCGTTTATTTAAGATTTTGAAGATTTGGTTTATTACTGGATAAAAACCATTGATATGTCAATTCGATTCCTTTCTGTAAAGGAATTTTAGCTTTCCAGCCAAGATTGTTTATTTTACTCACATTCATTGCTTTGCGGGGAGTCCCATCAGGCATCGCGGAGTTCCAAAGAATCTCACCTTTAAAATCGACCGTCGCTTTAATTATCTCCGCTAATTCTTTGATGGAAACATCTTCTCCCGTGCCCACATTAATGATTTCTTCACTGTCATAGTTATGCATCAAAAACAGACATGCCTCGGCCAGGTCATCGACATAAAGGAATTCGCGTCTGGGCTCGCCGGTTCCCCAAAGTTCCAAGTATGGTTCACCTTTTATTTTTGCTTCATGAAATCTACGGATTAATGCCGGTAAAACATGAGAATTTTCCAGGTCGAAGTGATCATTTGGGCCATATAAATTGGAAGGCATTGCCGAGATAAAATTGGCGCTATATTGTTTATGATAAGCTTGACACATTTTTATGCCGGCAATTTTGGCGATTGCATAAGCTTCGTTGGTTTCTTCTAGACTTCCGGTCAATAAATATTCCTCTTTTATCGGTTGCGGGCAAAATTTCGGGTAAATACAGGAGCTTCCAAGGAATAAAAGTTTTTTGACCCCGTATTTGTATGAAGCGTGAATCACATTAGTTTGAATCATTAAATTATCATAAATGAAATCAGCGGGGTAAGAATAATTGGCCTTAATACCGCCGACTTTCGCTGCAGCCAAAAAAACATATTCGGGTTTAGCGACTTGAAAAAACTTTTGGATAGCCGAAGCATCCCTTAAATCCACTTCATCCTTGGAGCAGAATAAAAGATTGGGATAGTTTTTTTCTTCAAGTTTTTTCTTGATGGCCGACCCCACCAAACCGTTATGACCGGCTATATATATTCTGGCTAAGCGTTCCACTGGCTAAACCTCTTTTTTTATTTATTTATATAGAATATGCGATTCCACTTTAAAGCGGCCCAGGTGGCGGTCTTAAAAATATGACCACGTTTAATATGATAGATCCAATAGGTTCAATGTTGAAAACCATTTGGCCGGCGCTATCCCCTGATCCTGCCGTTAGAAACCAAGGCGGGCGAAAATTGAATTTACAAACGTCGACAATTTTGGCGACCGTAAAAATACCGGAGATTCGAGCCGGATTGCGCTCTATCGCTTGCAATAAATCCATCCGAATTAAAAATGGAGACCAATAGAAACTTGGGCTCCATTTTTTGGATAAATCGTAATCAATCGGCTGAAGATAAAAAGCAATTGGTTTAAAAATCCAGCCAAGCAATTTAAAAATCGAACCGTGTTTGTTTTGGAAGGAAGGATGCTCCGATCGATCCTACATTGGCGGATGCTATTCTTGACCGGATAGTTCAAAATGGCTATAAAATATTTCTAAAAGGAGATTCGATGCCAAAGGCGAAATCTAATCCACCATCTGGGATAATGATTCCATAAGCTAAATTTTTTGCCCGTCGCTTCGTTCCGATCTGTCCAGTTGATCCGGTGCGTCTGTTCACTTTGAACCGGAACCGCATTACGCTTACCTCAGATCATAGAATTATCGATGGGGCTATAGCCGCTCAATTTTTGGATGTTTTTAAGAATATTTGCCAGAACTTAACAATCGAAGATGTTAAATAACGTTCGATAACCCAACTAATGACGCCGTACGGAGGTTAATCCCTATGTTATGCATTCTCAATGATCATGTCGACCCTTATTTCAATCTGGCTTTAGAGGAGTATCTTTTAAAGGAGTTTAATCACGAATGCTTCATGCTTTGGCGCAATGAGCCCAGTATCATCATTGGAAAGAATCAAAATACCTTGGCCGAAATTAACCTGGAATATGTCCGGGAACATGGGATTAAGGTTGTCCGGCGGCTATCCGGGGGAGGGGCGGTCTTCCACGACCTCGGCAATTTGAATTTTACCTTTATCATCAACGACACTCAAGACAGCTTTTGTGACTTCCGGAAATTTACCGCGCCGATAATTGAGGTCTTAGCTAAACTCGGCATCAAAGCGGAACTGTCGGGGCGAAACGATCTAACCGTCTCCGGCCTTAAATTCTCCGGGAACGCGCAGTTTAAGCATAAAGACAGGCTATTGCATCATGGCACTATTCTCTTTTCCGCAGCCATACCCGATATTACTGCCGCATTACAAGTAAACCCGGATAAATTTGAAGGTAAGGGGATCAAATCGGTAGCCAGCCGGGTGACGAATATTCAGAGCCACCTCTCCCAACCGTTGACTATTGAAGAATTGGAGATTATGATCCGGGACCACATGGCCTCCGACCGGGAAAATTATACGTTATACTCTTTAACTCCGATGGATATCGACAAGGTTAATCAATTGGTTCAAGAGAAATATGCCACTTGGGAATGGAATTACGGCGTTTCACCCCGATATAACCTCCGAAATAAAGCCCGCATAGCGGGTAGTTCCATAGAGGTTTTACTGGATGTCAAGGATGGAATCATCCAAAATGCCCGAATCTTTGGGGACTTTTTCAGCAAATGCGACATTAGCCTGATTGAGGAGTCCCTGGTCGGAGTAAAACACGAGGAGAAGGCAGTTACGGCAGTTTTTTCCCGGTTTCAATTTCAGGATTATATAGCCGATGTCAACGTTGCGGAATTTATTAACCTTTTATTTTAACTTTTTATTCAAGTCTTTTGAAAGGAAATATCTAGACAATGAGTAAACAAGTGATTATTATCGGCGCCGGACCCGGGGACTATGTGGCGGCGATTCGCGCATCCCGGATGGAATGTAATGAAAATGAAGTCCAATAGAAACTTGGGCTTCATTTTTTGGATAAATCGTAATCAATCGGCTGAAGATAAAGAGCAATTGGTTTAAAAATCCAGCCAAGGAATTTTAAAATTGAGCCAAGGAATTTCGAAATTAAGCCAAGCAATTTAAAAATCGAACCGTGTTTGTTTTGGCGTAGGAGTCACATCTTCTTCAACCAAATACTCCCGCTATGCGCCTTGATTTTGACCAGCGGCCCGCCCCCGTTTATATCGGCGGTGGCGGCGGCGGAAGCAATTCCCCGTTTATAGGCGAGGGTAAAGTTGGAATTAATGTCACCCATTTCCGTCTCGGCGTCTACGGAGAATTTAGCGTCGGCGGGAACTCCTAACTCAATGCTCCCCATCTTGCTCTCAAGATCACAGATGCCGTTAACGGCGGTTAAATTTACTTTTAGCTGTCCCGTCTTAACATCAGCGGTTACCGGACCCCGGCAATCCTTCAAAATTACCTCCCCCAAGGAACTTTCAACCTTGGCCCGGCCGTCAATCCTGGCCACCGTGATTTGGCCGGCATGGGAATTAATATCGGCATCACCGTGCACAGTCCCAATCTTTATGGCCCCCAAACGACTGGCCACAGTTAGATTCCGGCCGGCATTATCCACATTTAACTCGCCGGCGGCCGTTTCCACCGACAGATTGTTTCTGACATTGAGCACATGAACTGCTCCGGCGGAGTTTTTAATCTCCACCGCGACATTCTCCGGTACGGTCACTTCGAGAGTGACTTTCAGACCGGCCATCCTCCGGAAATGATGCTCCGTTTTTGGCTGATTTAATTTGATTATATAAAGATCTCCTTGAGCTTGGGTGGTTAAATCGAATTGCTTTTTTTTCGGGAAGTCAAAACGGGCATAACCGGTAATTTTAACTGTAATGGCATCCCCCGGACTACTGTTAACTATAATCTCTCCATGGCTATTGACGATTCTGGCCGTTGTCACTCCCGGCGGCACCTTAAAAACTTTATGCAAAGACCGTTGGCGCCCGTGGTGAAACAGGTCGGGGCCTTGAAAAGAATGGCGGAACCGCTCTATTTTATGGAGGTCCATCCTTAATGGTCCGGAGATCACCGGGGCTGTAAAACCAATAATAGTAACCACAATAATGGCCCCGGCAATTAAGGCGTTTGGTTTATTAAAGCAGGAACTTCCGTTGAGACCGCATAACAGGTAATCCAGGCCTAACAAAACTATTAGCAGAGGATAAAGCCGGAACCAGAAATTAAAGAGCGGGAAATGAAGGGTTGTTTCCAACAGATAAGTGATTCCCAAACCAAGCAGATAAATACCCAGACCCATCCCGGACAAGGAGAACTCTTTGGACATTTATTTTCCCCCCCTAATTAAACCGGTTGTTTTAATAAGGAGGTAGAGACCGAGGAGGATTAAAGCCACCGGCCAGCCGAATTTGATTATATATTCAAACCTCAGACCGAGTTGGTGCAGGAACCCGAAGATACCCAGGATTATTAAGACGATTCCCAGGCCGATTAATCCTTCCCGCGATTTTGGCTGCCGGGAGCCACCTTCCACTGTGGTAGCGGGATTGCTTGAGATGCGTTGGGCGCTGATTATCCCATCAATGATGCCGTATAGCCAAAGGCCGAAAAAGATTAGACCGGAGGCCACGATTCTGATAATATAATTGGCCGGCGGGAAAAAGTCGCCGTTAATCATCTGTTCGCCGAGAGAGATCCCGCTGTAGATGATGTTGATGATGGAAGCAACCGCGGCGGCAAATAAAATCAGGCCTTTATAAATTTCTTCATTATAAAACTGCCCCGCGCCTGGAAGGATGAAAGACAGTACGCCGCTGATTATCGGGTTTTTCTTGCGAGGTTCGATCATTTTAAATTCCTCCTTACAAAAATTCGTTGTTCTATTTTAATTTAGTGACGCTGGTAATCAAATGCTGCCATAAAAGATGTTGCCGCAGAGTCGTTTGAACGATCTTCTCCCGGATCAGGTTTGAACCGGAGAGGGAGGCGTTTACAAAGAGGGGCGGGAGAATGTTCAATCCTACCAGGAGGATCAGGCCGACGGCAGCTGCGACCAACCCTTTGGAAACACCATTCAACCATAGCTGACGGAATTTGGTCCGCGATTGTATACGATCCAGCTCATGATGGAGTTTGGCCAAAAATTCGGCATCCGGGGTTAATCCCGGTAAATCGGCGGTTTTTAAAGAGGTTTTCAGGAAATCTTCAAACTGTTCGGTGGATTGATTGTTCATTATATATCCCTTCCTCTTTATTCATATCGTTTCGTAGTTGTTCGAGACCTCTCCTGATCCAGGTTCCTACCGTACCCAGGGGAATTTTCATGATTTCGGCGATCTCCCGGTAATCCAATTCCTCCATATATTTTAAGGTTATAACCATCCGGTAATTCGGCGGCAGCCTAAGTAAAGCCCTTTGCAGCGATCGCTTATCCTCCGCTTCGATTATGGACTGGGGAATGTCGTCACGGGCCGGAAGGCCATCCAACTCCTGGTAAGACGGGGCTTCTCCCCAAGATCTTCCAAAGCGGCGGTTTCTGGTATAATCGATGCACAACCGGGAAGTAATTGTTAACAACCAGGACTTAAAGGCGCCTTCATGGTTTGGGCTAAAATTGGGCAGGGCCAAATAAGCCCGGATAAAAACATTTTGGGTAATGTCCTCGGCCTCATGGAGATCGCCGGTTATACGATAAGCAAGCCCGCAGATGCTTTTCCGGTAAATGAGAGCCAGTTCCCCAAAGGCTTGTTTGTCTCCGTTTTTAGCTTTAGCGATTAATTCCAATTCATCGCCCAACCAATGATACCTCCGGAAAATTCCCTTTATAGTAAGTATAACGCCCCTGGTTAAAAATTTCTTTCAAATTTTATTCAGCAAAAA
>JBLNCU010000006.1:0-2585 GCA_050260935.1 Bacillota bacterium | reverse complement strand
ATACCCTTTCTCTTGTTCGGTAGCGATCCTTTTGCGGTAGATTTCCCGATTGGCATCATTTAAAACGATTATCTCAATTTTGGTCCCGCCTAAATCAATCCCGATTCTGTGCAACTCATCTCACCTCAAGCCGTTTAAAATTAATAAGCCAATCTTTTAAGGATATTATATAATAAACCGCCTGATTTGAAAGGGCAACTTTAACCGTTTGATCTCTTGGTAAAACTCAATTATAATTGAACTAATCCCTAACATCTACTTCAAGGAGAAATTCAGATGTCTAATGATAATGACCATTACACTTCCCACTCCGGAGCTACTTCCGAAGAACCGGGAAAAGTAACGGTCCTCCCTCCGGAGGAACGAGAAAATTTCAAAGGGATCACCATCGAGGCCGGCGGCTCCGGTAAGCAGGAGGAAAACCAGAGGGGTTACTCTGAATATGAGTACCATGATCCTTATAAACGGGTCTATGTTCGCCAAGTCAGATTAAACAATGCCTTAAGCTGGTTGTTTTTCGGCTTCTTGGCTCTAGTAATCGTTTTTCTGGTCTTGCCTTTTTTCTCCTTTCTCTTTATCCCGATCTTGATCCCCATGTTTATCCTGATTCTATTGAATAACCTATTGCGCCGCAGATAGAATCGGAGTTATGTTATTTGCTAATCGCGCTTCCAACTTCCTTGACCAAACCGAGCCGTTCCAACTCCTCCCACTCGGTGACCGGCGGTAAGCAGCTCTGGTTAATGCATACATAACAAGTAGGCTTGCAGTTAACCGGCTCCCTGCCTTCGAAGAGCGCCTTGGCGGGATGGTCTTTCAAATCAAATCCTTCGCCGGCCCAGGCGAGAATCCGGTGGGGCTGGAAATTACGGCGCAATCTCACTAATAGTTCGGGGGGTTCTTTGCCGTCATAGACGAAAGTAAATTCCTTAATCCCTTGCTGAAAACCATCGAACGCGCTGATGAGCCCGGCATAACCCCAACTGTTGTGTTGCATCTCTCCGCTATAAGCGCTAAAGATTCTTCCCGCTTCCTCCCAAAATTGATTTCTTCCCGTGTATGCGGCCAGCTTAAGTAAATTTTCCGCCTGGACCGCCACTCCGCTGGGAATGGCTTGATCCGGGCCTGATAGGGGCCTACTCACTAGTTCGCCTTCTTTCTCCGAAGTCAAGTAGTACCGGCCATTTCCCGCGCCAAATCTGTTGATGGCTATTTCAGTCAATTCAATGCTCCGGGCCAGCCATTCACCGTCAAAATCAGCCTCATACAAATCCAATAACCCTTGGGCCAGAAAGGCGTAGTCATCCAAAAGAGCCTCCCCATACGCTTTGTTATCCTTATAAATCCTGGCTAAGCCACCATCAGTAAGGCGGCTTTTTTTAAGAATAAAACCCGCCCCGCGCCGGGCCGCTTGATAATCGGCGTCATTTTGGAAGGCCTGATAACATACTGCCAAACCGCTGATCATCAGCCCGTTCCAACCGGTGATCACCTTTTCATCCCGGAAGGGCTTCGCCCTTGCTTCCCGAATTTTTAAGAGTTTTTCCCGGGCCTGCTTTAGCCTTGCTGATGTGGAACAGTCAAACCCTTGGCCTTCAAAATCATGTAACCGGTTGAGAATGTTTTTCCCTTCAAAATTGCCTCCCTCCGTAACTCCGTAGTAGTCAATGATCAACCGGGCTTCGTCTTGATCCAGCGCTTCTCTAATCTCATCCATCCTCCAGAGGAAATACTTGCCCTCTTCCCCTTCGCTGTCCGCGTCTTGGGTGGCGTAAAAACCCCCTTCCGGGGCGGTCATCTCCCGCCGGACATATTCGGCGGTCTCCTGTGCTACCTGACGATATTCTTCGGCGCCGGTTAATTGATAGCCGATACTATATAACCGTAACAATTGGGCGTTGTCGTAGAGCATCTTTTCAAAATGGGGTGCCAGCCAATAGTGATCAGTTGAGTAACGATGAAAGCCGCCGCCTAACTGATCATAAATCCCGCCTCGAGCCATCCGCCTCAAGGTGAACAAAACATGACTTAATTCACTGGAACCTTCTTTGCTACCACCGATGTTGAGCAACAAATTTAAAAGAGTCGGATTGGGAAACTTAGGTGCACCGTCGAAACCGCCGTTGGTAGTATCCGCATAACGGTACAGCTCAGCAGCGGCCTTCTCCGGGAAACTTTCTTCCGGTATTTCGGCCTGGTTGGCTATTTCCGATTCGCTGCGGAGATATTTAGTAAGTTCCGCTCCTGCTTCCCGGATCTGCTCCCGTTCCTCGACCCATTTACGATGGACCGCTTCTAAAATATCGGAAAACCCCGGCCTCCCATACATTGAAACCGGGGGATAATAGGTCCCTCCGTAAAAAGGGCGCCGGTCGTGGTCTAAAAAGACGGTCAACGGCCAACCGCCATGCCTGGCAATGAGCTGAACCGCTTGTTGATAGATCTGGTCGATATCGGGCCGTTCCTCCCGGTCGACCTTGATATTGACAAAATACTCATTCATTAACGCGGCGATCTCCAGGTCTTCGAAGGACTCCCGCTCCATCACATGGCACCAATGGCAGGCGCTATATCCGCAGGAGAGC
>JBLNCU010000005.1:0-22519 GCA_050260935.1 Bacillota bacterium | reverse complement strand
GGAGGTTATTCCGGAGATGATCTTCGCGCCGCCGGATAAATGGGGGTTCCGGAAAGCCAACCCCAAAATGCTCTTTATTTATGATGACAGAATCTACATCGCTGAAAAAAACAAGAAACTGATTACAGCCAATTGTTTTTATTATAAAGATATCGATTATATCGAGACCGGCAGCCTTCTATTGTATTCCTGGTTAACCATCAGCGGCCAAGCGGCCGGCGAACCGGCGAGCAGTAAGATTGAATACTGCGCGGTCGTTGATGGCCTTTTTAAGCCGGTAGTCGCCAAAATAAGATCGGCAATGAACGCTCTGGAACAGTCCGAATACGTTAAGGGCAGGCTGGAGCAGGAAGAGCATAAATTTAATTTTTTAACTAGAACCGATTATAAGTACATGAACTTCGGGAAAAGCAGTTTGATACCGGGGGTTGCGGTAAAACAAATTATTTACCAGCCGGACATCCGGACAAAATATTTACGATATTTTCAGAAGTATGTCTCTTATACCCATTTAACCGTCTTAACCGGAAAAGAACTGATCCTGATCAAGGATGACGATCATTTAAGAACGACCCATAATACAAGATACGGCGGAATCTGGGAGTACATCCCCTTAACCAAAGTCATGGCCTGGGAGCTGGTGTCGGAAGCCAAACTTCCGGAAAACTGCAAGATTTTAAGGCTGTTCTTGGCCGGGGGAACCAGCATCAGCCGGATTTTTACCGTAGATCGCCTACAGGAGTTAAATTTATTAACTCAAGAGATTGACAAACTGAGAATACCCCCGGAGTACAAATGTGGCTGAAGCTCCTTTAATTAAAGGCCCATTTTCTATTGATCTTTACCGGCTTTTCCATTATTATTTTAAAGTAAGCGATTGTTTCGGGGGTAATCAATGCTTTATCCGTTAAAATTTCAACCTGTATTTAAGGATTATATCTGGGGCGGCCGTAACCTTGAAAAGTTCGGGAAAGAGTTGCCGCCAACCGGAATTGTCGCCGAAAGCTGGGAAATTTCCTGTCACCATAATGGAATCAGCGTGATTAACAATGGAGAATATGCCGGTACTCCCTTGACCGAATTTTTAAACAGGTTTGGCAGGGAGTTGGTCGGTACGGCCCTTCCGGAAAGGTACTTACGTAAATTCCCGCTGCTGGTCAAATTGATCGATGCCAATGAACAGCTTTCGGTTCAAGTGCATCCCAGTGACGGCTTTGCCAAGATTCATGAAGATGGTGAGCTTGGCAAGAACGAAATGTGGCATGTTCTTACGGCTGCGCCGGGAGCACAGTTGGTTTATGGTCTTCTACCGGGCGTTACCAGGGAGGTTTTCGTTCAGGCATTACAAGAACACCGGCTTGAAAGCTGTTTAAAATTTGTAGAGGTCTCCCCGGGTGATACTTTTAACATTCCGGCCGGGTTGGTGCATGCGATAGGTAAAGGGATAGTGCTGGCGGAGATTCAACAAAATTCCGATGCCACTTACCGGGTCTACGATTATAACCGGGTGGATAAAAACGGGGCGTCGCGGCCTTTGCACCTTGAAAAGGCTCTCCAAGTCATTGACTTCAATGCCGGGAGACTATCCGAAAAAACCGAGGGTCTGGTGGCGCAGGTTGGGAACTCCATCATCAAATACTTGGTGGCCAATAATTACTTCGCGGTCGAATTGTTAAACATTAGCGGCTCTTTACAACAATCAGCGGATGGCGATAGATTTTTCCTTTATATTATTACTGAAGGCCAAGGTGTAATCGGTTACCGAAAAGGAACGGTTGCCCTAAAAAGAGGCGAGTCGGTACTTATCCCCGCCGCGCTGGGCGAATACTCCTTGGAGGGCAATTTTAGCGCTTTGAGGGGTTATATCCCGGATTTGGAGGAAAATATATTCGGCCCGTTGCGTAAAGCCGGATTTGCCGACGCCGAAATCCTTGAAAAAATTAGCGGACTGAAATAATTGGTGGTTATTTTTATTAGAATATGAGCAATAATAACTAAGGAGGAATAAATGGGCTATTCCTCCTTAGTTTAAGTAATCAGCTTCTAGCTAGTGTAACCGGTATTAAATTTAAATTGCGATTGGTTCGATTGGCCGAATTGATTGGATACGGGAGAATTGAGGCCCGCCTGGAAACCGGCTTTAACATCGGCCACAGTTTGTTCAGCTAATGACCTTTCGGCGGCTTCGATCATCCGGCGGACCATATTACCTCCAATGGCGCCGGTGTCTCGGGTCATCATATATCCCCAGTAGCCGCCCTGGATTTTGGATGTATCGATGTTCAGTTCATTGGCGATTTCGTTTCTGAACTTTTGCATCTCCGCGGAAGCTTGTTTGACTAAATAACTGTTTCTACGTTGGCCACTACCCATCTTTATTCACCTCCTCTACAGTTTAGGTTCTCCCGCAAACTACAAGCTATGTTGAATTTTTTTTGGCAGTTTCGGAAAAAACCTGTTAAATCCATTTTAAATTAAATTCGGGGGCCCGGTTCCCCCGGAACAAGGCCGGAAATTATTTATTCCGGCCGGAATTAAGGATCTCCCGTTGAAAGTCCTTTTTGATCTCAGCCAGACTTTTTTCATAAATGTATTTCTGGGCGGCCTCGCCCATCACTTGGAGGAGCTCACCGGAGAAACGGGCCACTTCGTAAGGGCTTAACTTCCAAACAACCGGTATGGCGGGGGTATTTAATCTTTGGTAGGGATGGGGATGTTTCAATTTGGGCTGGCGGTAATGCCGGTTCACAGAAAATCACCTCTTTCTCTTTCAGTTTGTCCTAGGTTTTTGGAAAAATGTATGGCGCCGCTTGGCAACTATTTTATAAAATCCTTTTTAAATAACAGTTTTTAGGTATTCAATTTTGGATGGATCGATTAGGATAAAAATCCTTTAAAGAAAAAATCCCGGAAATGTATTCAAATTCGGTATTTTTCTTTTTTCCGAAAGTCGCCCGTTTTACCGGGTAAAAGATTGACTTTTGGAAAATTACCCTATATAATAAGCGAAGGTGATTTTGGTGAAAATTAATATCAGTCCGATCCGGGAAATTCGGGGCGGGGTCATCAATTTTGAGGGCCGGCAGGAAGCCCCGGATTTTAAAATGGATCTCCATTTCACCTGTCCGGTTGAGATTCAAGGAACTGTAACCAATACCGGTGAGGGTTTTTTGGTAAAAGCCAGGGTTACTTTTTCCTATAAAGTCAATTGTAGCCGTTGTTTAAAGGAATTCACCGCCAATCAGGAAACGGAAGTACTTGAGCAATTTGTTCCCGGACCGGTTAATCCGGAAGATGATGAATTGGTCTCCCATTTTAACGGCGACTATATTGATTTAAAGGAGTTCATCTCCGAAGAGTTATTGTTATCCTTGCCGATGAATTTTATCTGTTCCCCGGAATGCCGCGGTTTATGTCCAACCTGCGGGAAGGATTTAAACCAAGGGAATTGCCAGTGCGTTCCGGAACAGACAAATCCCCAGTTTGAAAAGTTACGAAATTTGTTATCTATAGAAGGAGGTGGGCTTAATGGCAAATCCAAAAAATAGAACCTCCCGGACACGTACCAGATTGCGTCGGGCCAATTATAAAATGACAGCGCCAAACAGCGGAATTTGTCCTCAGTGTCACGAACCGAAGTTGCCGCATCTTGTTTGTGGCAATTGCGGGTTTTACAAAGGTCGGCAAGTTGTCGCCAAAGCGAAAGAATAATTAAGGTCATTTGACCTTATTTTTTTCAATTTGTCCCAATCTGGAAACGATTTTTAGAGGGATAGGAGCGTTGATAACGCGTGAAAATTGCGGTTGACGCTATGGGTGGGGACTACGCCCCCCGGGAAATAGTTGCCGGCGCTATTGCAGCCTGCCGCGAGTTTGGAGCGGAGGTAATATTGGTCGGAATTGAAGATGAAATTCAAAAGGAGCTGGCGGATAAGCCGCATAGCGGTCTGAAATTGGAGGTTTACCATGCCTCCGAAGTCATTGCCATGGATGAACATCCCGCCAATGCAGTTAAACGAAAAAAAGACTCTTCCCTGGCAGTGGCCAACCGCTTGGTCAAGGAGGGAAAAGCGGCGGCGGTTATTTCCGCCGGAAATACCGGGGCGGCTATGGCCACCTCCTTATTAACCCTGGGACGGATCAGCGGTATCAAGAGACCGGCTATCGCTTCCCTCATGCCAACGATGAACGGTTTCTGCATTGTTTTGGATGCCGGCGCCAATGCCGACTGTGAACCGGAGAATCTATTGGAATTCGCCGTAATGGGTTCCGTTTATGTGGAATGCGTTTTGGGTATCCGCAATCCCCGGGTGGGTTTGTTAAGTATCGGCGAGGAGGAGACCAAAGGGAACAAGTTAACCATCGAGGCCCACCAGCTTTTGAAGAACAGCCGGCTGAATTTTATCGGTAATATCGAAGGCCGCGACGTTCACCATGGAGCCTGCGAGGTTGTCGTCTGCGACGGTTTTGTCGGGAATATCGTCCTGAAATTATCCGAAGGACTATTCTCCTTTTTAATGAGTCAAATAAAAGAGTCTATCTCCGCCAACCTGCTGTCGATCACCGGCGGGCTGCTGATCAAGAATTCTCTCCGTCAATTAAAACGCAATTTAGATTATACCGAATACGGCGGCATGCCTTTGTTGGGAATCAACGGGTTAAGTTTTATCAGCCACGGCAGTTCCAATGCCAAAGCGATTAAAAATGCAATTAAAGGGGCTTGTAAAGCGGTTAACGATGATTTTGTCAAGCAGATCGCTTTGGCAGCAGGGGGAAATCCGGTTTAATAACCTTATAGGGGCATGTGAAGACAATGAAAAAAATTGCTTTTATTTTCCCGGGGCAAGGCTCCCAATATGTCGGAATGGGACAGGAGCTTTATAGCGCCTACCCGGAAGTTCAAACAGTATTTCAGGAGGCCGATCGCATTCTCGGCCGGAGCATTTCCGGTTTATGCTTTCAAGGACCGGAAGAAGTTTTGAAGGATACCCGCAACGCCCAGCCGGCAATTTTAACTACCAGTATAGCTATTTTAAAAGTTTTACATAATGAGGGAGTCAGCCCCGATTTTTTAGCCGGGCATAGTTTAGGGGAGTACAGCGCCTTGGTCGCCTCAGGGGCTATCCCGTTTGCCGATGGGTTAAAGTTGGTTGCTAGCCGTTCACGTTTAATGGCTGAAGCTGATCCGGGGCAAAATGGAACTATGGCTGCAATATTGGGCCTTGACCGTCAGACTTTAACGGAACTCCTAAAAGAAGCCTCAACCGAAGGCCAGGTGGAAGCGGCAAATTTTAACTGTCCCGGGCAGATAGTGGTCTCCGGATCTAAAAATGGAATGGCCAAGCTTCAAGGGTTAGTGACGGGCAAAGGCGGAAAGGTAATTCCGTTAGTGGTCAGCGGGCCATTTCATTCCAGTTTTATGAAAAAAGCGGCTGATGTCTTTAAGACCGAATTAGAAGGAATTGAATGGAAAAATCCGTCTCCGGAGGTGGTAGCCAACGTTTCGGCCCGGCCGGTCACTAGGGAACAATTGGCTGAAAGCCTGTACCGGCAAATTTTTTCGGCGGTACTTTGGGAAGACACTTTAAATTATTTGGCCGGTCAAGGAGTTAATGTCTTTATCGAAATCGGACCGGGGAAGGTCCTCTCCGGATTGGTCAAAAAAACGCTTAAAGAGGTATCAATAGCCAATTGTGAGGATTTGGGTTCGATCAAAAAAGCACTTGCAATTTTAGGGGAGGTCTAGTAATATGAGATTAGTTCGTGAGGTGGCAATAGTTACGGGCGCGGCTAGAGGTATTGGCCGGGCGATTGCCATGGCGTTAAGTGCGGAAGGCGCAGCGGTATTTCTTTCGGATGTCAGTGAGGATGTTCATAAAACCGCTGAGGAGATCCGTAATAACGGCGGGCAAGCCGGTTCATTGGTGGGGAATGTCACCGTTGAAGCCGATTGTGAGGCGATGGTTGCCGAAACCATTAAAAAATTTGGTAAAGTCGATATATTGGTCAATAACGCCGGTATCACCAGAGACAATCTTTTACTTAGAATGACTGAAGCAGACTGGGACGCCGTATTGAATATCAACCTCAAGGGAGCTTTTTTATGTACCAAAGCCGCAATTAAACCGATGATGAAACAACGTTCCGGCAAGATCGTCAATATCGCCTCGGTTATCGGGATTATGGGCAATAAAGGCCAGGCCAATTACGCCGCTTCTAAAGGCGGGTTAATCGCCTTTACCAAAACCATGGCTAAAGAACTCGGTTCCAGAAATATTCGGGTTAATGCGATTGCTCCCGGGTTTATCGAGTCTAAAATGACGGATGCTCTTTCTGAGGATGCCAGAACCGCTTTAATGAGGTTGATACCGTTGGAGGCTTTGGGCAAGCCGGAAAATGTAGCCGATGCGGTGGTTTTCCTGGTTTCTCCATCATCCTCCTATATTACCGGACATGTTTTGAATGTTGACGGCGGCATGGCGATGTAAGGAATATTTGTTTTTAAAATAAAACCAGCCTTTTTGGAAGGAGGTGAATTGGTTGGATATCTTCAGTAAAGTAAAGGACATAGTCGTTGAACAATTAGGTGTTGATGAAGAGGAAGTTACTGAACAAGCTTCTTTTGTCGATGATTTAGGTGCGGATTCGCTGGATATCGTCGAGCTCGTAATGGCTTTGGAAGAGGAGTTCGACCTGGAAATACCGGATGAGGATGCCGAAAAGATCGTAACTGTAGGAGATGCAGTTAACTACATTAAAGAGAATGCTCAGTAAGTTTAATGAGAGTCCCGTAATTACGCGGGACTCTCTTAAAATAATAGCTCGGGTTCCGTACAAAGGGGTGAAATAATGAAGCATCGTGTCGTCATTACCGGTTTAGGTGTAGTATCCCCGCTAGGAACTGGAGTCTCTAAATTCTGGGACTCCTTAATTGCTGGTAAATCAGGTGTAGATTACGTAACCGCCTTTGATACCAGCAATTTTGAGGTTAAAATCGGCGCTGAAGTTAAGGATTTTGACCCAGGGGATTATTTGGACCGTAAAGAGATCAAACGAATGGACCGGGTAAGCCATTTTGCGGTCGCTGCCGCTAAAATGGCCTTGGCCGATGCCAAGCTGGCGATTGATTCCAGTAATGCCAATGACATCGGTGTTATTATCGGTTCCGGAATTGGCGGCATTAAGACTTTTGAGGCTCAGACCAGGACTTTTATTGAAAAAGGCCCGGATCGGGTAAGCCCGTTTTTTATTCCGATGATGATTCCCGATATGAATTCCGGTTTTGTATCCATTGTCACCGGAGCTAAGGGGCCGAATCATACCGTGGTTACCGCTTGCGCCTCCGCTTCCCATTCGATTGGGGACTCAATGCGGATTATTCAAAACGGTGACGCCAAGATGATGATTACCGGCGGCACCGAAGCGGCTATTACCGGGCTTTCGTATGCCGGGTTTACCTCGGCCGGGGCATTATCAACCAATAATAATGATCCTCAAGGGGCAAGCCGGCCGTTTGACCTTAACCGTGACGGGTTTATCATGGGAGAAGGGGCCGGAGTGCTGATTTTAGAAGAATTGGGGCATGCCTTAAGCCGGGGGGCGGAAATCTATGCCGAACTTATAGGCTTTGGTGAAACCGGCGACGCCTATCATATAACCGCCCCGGATCCCGACGGTGACGGTGCGGCCCGGGCCATGTCTAAGGCCATGGCTGACGCCGGCATCCAACCGGAAGAGGTTAATTATATAAATGCCCACGGTACTTCGACTTTGCCGAATGACCGGATTGAAACCGCAGCCATTAAAAGAGTTTTCGGCGGGCACGCCAAGTCGGTGGCCGTCAGCTCCACCAAATCGATGACCGGCCATCTTTTAGGAGCAGCCGGAGGGATTGAAGCCATAATCTCCGTCCTGACCATTAAAAACGGAATTATACCGCCTACTATCAATTATAAAACCCCGGACCCTGAATGTGATCTCGATTACGTTCCCAATACGGCAAGGAAGGCTTCGGTAAATTGCGTATTATCTAATTCTCTTGGTTTTGGGGGACACAACGCTTGTTTGGCTTTTAGGAAATACAATGGATAAGAAAACGGCATCGGTAAAACCTAAACATATGATTTTAAAACAAATTGGACCGTCAATCAAAGAATTGGCGGTCCGGCTTAATTTAGGGTCTCTCAATGAAGAGCTGTTCCGGGAAGCACTGACCCATTCATCCTTTGCCAATGAGCATAATTTACCCAGTAACGAAAGGTTGGAGTTTTTAGGCGACAGTGTTATATCTTTAGTGGTTTGCGAGTTTTTATACTCCCGCTTTCGTTCCTATCATGAAGGGCAGCTGGCAAAGATAAAGTCTATATTGGTCAGCGCGCCTTTCTTGGCTTCTTTCACCAGGAAGTTGAATCTGGAACAATACATTTTACTAGGGACCAGTGAATTAAGAACCCGCGGCAACAACAAGCAGAACATATTGGCAGATTTATTTGAGGCCTTTACCGGCGCCTTTTATTTGCATTTCGGGTTTGCCAAAACGGCCGACTTTTTAATACCCTTAATTGAACCGGTATTACCGGAGATTTTGGCGCAAGCGGAGATGATCGATGCCAAAACTAATTTTCAGGAAATAGCTCAGTCACAGGGATTAAAGCCGGAATACCGGCTGGTGGCTGAGGAAGGGCCCCCCCATAATAAACTTTTTCAGGTTGAGGTACTGCTTGGTCACCAAGTAATGGGCGCCGGTTCCGGAAAAAGTTTAAAAGAAGCGCAGAATAAAGCGGCTATGGAAGCTATCCGGCAACTTAAACAATGATTTTTCCCGGAGTTAGGATTTTTTTTGCCGAATATTGAATATGATAGGAGAAAGCGATATTATCGGTGGGAGGCTTCTCTAATGGATGTATTAAAAGTTTCAGCAAATTCAAGCCCCAAATCGGTCGCCGGAGCTTTAGCCGCGGTATTAAGAGAAAAGGGTAATGCCGAAATTCAGGCGGTAGGCGCCGGTGCGGTTAATCAAGCCGTAAAAGCCATTGCGATAACCAGGGGTTATGTCGCGCCTAATGGTATAAATCTTATTTGTACTCCCGGATTTTCCGAAATTAATATCGACGGCCAGGTCCGTACAGCCATAAAATTTGTGGTCGAGCCGCGATAGAATAATGATGAACCGCTTAAGAAGCGGTTTTTTTAATGACCAAAACCAGCATTTGTTCCAGAAGAAAATCCATTTTGTTCTTGTTTTGAATTCAATACTTAGGCATATCCCGGACAACCAGGCCATATATTTATATTATGCGGTAAGTAATGGAGGGTTAAGGGATGAGCCAGCAAAAAGATTTGGTTCTTTTGGAAAAGATTCGCGCTTGTAACGACCCGGCGGCCAAGGAGGACTTGGTGCGGAAATATTTACCCATGATTCACCACATTGTTAAAGGTCAGATCTCTCAAACCATCGATTACGAAGACTATATCCAGGAAGGATCCATCGGCTTATTAAAGGCGATAGAAGAGTACGATCCCGAGCATTATGCTATTAAGTTCAGCACTTTTGCTTACATTTGCATTCTCCGGCGCATTTACAATATGAATAAACAACTTTTAACCAAGAAAGCCCTATTTACCAGTAAAGCCATCTCCTTGCACGCTACTTTCGGCGAGGACGACTCGCGGACTGTTTTGGACTCAATAGCCGACAATACCGGGGAACCGTTCGCCCAGGTTGAAAAAGACTGGATTAGGGAAGAGATCGACCGGATATTGCAGGCTTATCTTTCGCCGGTCGAATACCGGGTGGTAAAAATGGTCCTTCAGGACTATAACTTAGGGGACATCCAAAAAAAACTGGAACTCTCGATGAAGGTGATTGACAATGCCAGGACCAGAGCCAGGTTAAAACTGAAAAAGGTCCTTTTCAGGTACGGCTCTTTCCTAAATCCGGAGATTCCGATGAAAGCCAGGAAACGGAAGGATCTGGCCATGCGGTTGGAGGTGGGGTAAGAATTTTGAAAGAACCCGAAAGCCCGGAAAAAATCCGGGCTGATTATTTAGTTAAGCTTCTCTTCCACCGATAATATGAAAGGAATCCAAATCTATAAGGAAATAAGGGATTAATATGGGGCGTGGCAAAAGGAATAGACTTAATCCGGCCGGCGGACGGTTTATTTTCTTTCTCTTACTGGTATTTCTAGCTTTTTTTGCAACAGTCGCCTATCAGGAATTTGTTAAAGCTCCGGCCAACAACCCGGTGCGTTTTATCAACGCCCATCTACACCGGCCGGGCCGAAAAGTGGTAGTCTGCGCCGGCGACGGTCTGGTCCGTGGGCAGCTTAGTTTTAATTTCATCGGGTATCTCTCCCAGAAACCGGAGTTACAGGATTTTCAGTTTGTAAACGCCGGGATTAGCGGTGATCTCTCCTATAACCTGCGTAGGCGGCTGGAACCGGTTATCGCCTGCAAACCAAATTATATTATTGTCTTCATTGGGACCAATGATCTTCTGGGATCGCTCTACCCCAGATTAATCTATTATTATCAATGGATTAAACATTTGCCGGGTAAACCGGAAATCGATCGATACGGCCAAAACCTTTCAGCGATTATCGCCACTCTAAAGCAGCGAACCGGAGCTAAAATCGGGGTGGCTTCTTTACCGATGATCGGGGAGACGCTTGATTCAACAATTGACCAGGAAGTGCTGCGGTATAACGAGTTGATTCAAAGCGTGGCTTTCCAGCAACGGGTTGATTATTTACCGGTCTATGATGAACAGGTTGCTTATTGGCAAAACAGCCGCCAACGGGGGGAAGTAAAAAAAGACGGTTTTACTAAACGGATTATTTGGGCCGCCTATGATCATTTAATACTGAAAAAGAGTCTCGACAAGATTGCCGTCGACAACGGGTATCAATTACATAGTGACGGGATTCATCTTAATACAACGGGTGGGATGATAATCGCCCGACAGATTGAAAGTTTTCTAAAAAAATGAACGCATAGTTGTATTTATTGTTTATATTATTGTCTTAAGACTGTCCATCCGGGCAGTTTAATTTTCTGGTTGATAGTATCTCTGTTTAGTCCGGGCATTGCAGGAAAAACCCGCCTATTGCAAGTATTTCTTTTTTATCCGGGTTATGGTAAAATGTTGGTGCCGTGGACAAAGGGGGATGCTATTGTATTTAAAACGCCTGGAAATCGTGGGCTTTAAATCATTCGCCGATAAAGTCAAGTTGGAATTTTTGCCCGGGGTTACCGCGGTTGTCGGACCAAACGGCAGCGGAAAGAGCAACATCTCCGATGCTCTGCGTTGGGTTTTGGGGGAGCAGAGCATTAAAAATCTGCGCGGCGCCAGGATGGACGATGTGATCTTCGCCGGCAGCGCCATGCGAAAACCATTAGGTTTGGCTGAGGTCTCCATAATTTTGGATAACAGTGACAACTCGCTACCGGTAGATTTCACGGAGATTTCGGTTACCCGGAAGTTGTTTCGCTCGGGCGAAAGTGAATATCTGATTAATAAATCAGCGGTACGGTTGAAGGATGTTTTGGAGCTTTTTTACGATACCGGCCTGGGAAAAGAGGCTTATTCAGTCATCGGCCAGGGAAAAATCGACGCCATTTTGTCGGTCAAACCGGAGGAACGCCGGAATATTTTAGAAGAGGCGGCCGGAATAATCAAATATAAAACCAGGAAGCAGGTAGCGGAGAGAAAACTGGAGGAAACCGATAACAACCTCCTCCGGCTCGAGGATATACTGCGGGAACTCCAAGCCCAACTGGGGCCGTTGGAGGCCCAGTCGGTTTTGGCCGAAAAACATCTGGACCTGAAGGAGCAATTAACCGCTTTGGAGATCAATTATTATGGAGGGTTAATCCAAGACCGGCAGTCGGAATTGGCGGGGCTAGCCGGGTCCAAAGCGGAATTGGAAGACAAGTACCAGGATTTCGAAGGCCAGCAGAGCGTCATTGAAGCCGAGATTGAACAAAAACGGCTGCAACTTTTGAATCAGGAAAACCGGATCACCGAGTTGAACGAGGATTTTTACCGGATTCAGAACCAAATCGACAAATGTTCGGAGCAGATCCGTTTTTTACAAGCGAAATTCAGCGATCTGGAAAAGCAGGAAGCGGAATACCAGCAGAATAAGGCGGCTAGCATTAGCCGAAAAGAAGCTTTACTACAAGAACAAGCCGGGATTGAAGCGGAAATTGCCGCTATTAAAGGCAAAATTGGCGGTGACGAGGCTCAATTGCTATCCCAGGAAGAGGAACTGGCGGCCCTAAATCAAAAATTGGCCGGCTTGGAGGCTGAGGAAGAAGATCTTAAAAATGAGACAATCGAGATCTTAAATGAAGTGGCCGGATTAAAGAATAAAATCAACACCAACAATTTACAAAAGGATTTTCTTCTTAAACAGGCGGTGGAATTTCAGAGGAAACTCGATCACCTGACCGGGCAAATAGCCGGTTTGGAAGCGGATTTAACCGCCAAACGGGGTTTGCTGGATGAGATCGATCGGGGGATCCTGTGTGACCGGCGTCTCCAAGCCGAGTTGGCCGGGAAAATGATTGCTCAGGAAGAGGAACTCTCATCGGTTGAAAGCAAAAATCTCGATTGGAAAGAGCGGATTCGCGGCATTGAAAGTAAATTGAGTTTGCTTGACGAGATGGAGCGCGGTTATCAAGGCTATTTCCAAGGGGTTAAGGCCTTGCTGGCCGAAGCGGTGGATCAGCCTTTTTACCGGAGTATCCGGGGTATAGTCGCCGATTTGATCAAGGTACAAATGGGAATGGAGTTGGCGATTGAGATCGCTTTAGGCTCCAGCCTTCAAAATGTGGTCATCGACAATGATCAGCAGGCTCAGGAAGGCATTGCTTACTTAAAAAGGCATTCCAAGGGGAGGGCCACTTTTTTACCGCTAAATTTAATCCAAGCCAGCGAGAACAGGATGCTGCAATATCAGCATGTTCTGCAGCAATACTCCTGTCAGCCGGCAATTTCCATGCTGCAGTTCGATCCTCAGTACCGAACGGTCCTTAATTATCTGTTAAATCAGACTGTAGTGGCCCCCGATCTGAAGACGGCGGTTAAAGTAAGCTCCAAATTAGACCGCGGTTTCCGGATAGTCACCCCGGAAGGCGATCTAGTTAACCCGGGCGGCTCCATAACCGGCGGTAGTGTTGATAAAAGGCGTCTCGGCTTGTTAAGCCGCCGCCGGGAAATTGAAGACTTGAAAAAGGAAAAGACCGACGCCGCGGCTTTTTTGGAAAAAGGCCTGAATGCCACCAAAGAGATCAAAGCTGAGCTTAACAGGCTCTCCACTGAATTGGAAAACCTTAAGAAGCAGGAACAGGATGCCAAAATTCGGAAAGTCTCCGTTGAAAGAGAGTTACAAACTATCGAGCATACACTGGGCCGGGCCAAAGAGGAATTTAGCGCCTTAACCGCCCAACTAGCGGAGTTAAAATCGGAAAGCACCCGTTTCGATGTGGGTAAGGAAGAACTGCTGCAATTAATTGCAGTCAAGGAGAAGCTGCGCCAAGAAACGGAAGAACATTTAAACAGTATAAGCGAGGATATTCGTCGGCATAAACAAGCTAAAGAGTCCTTTATCCAAAAAATCACCGAATTAAAATCGAAATTAAGCGCTGGTTTCCAAGAAGAGAACGGCAAGGTAGTCCTGAAAGAGCGTTTAATGCGCCAAACCGCTGAAATCGATGGTTTAGTGAATGATTACAACCAGAGGCAGGAACAACTGAAAACCGAAAAGGTTGGGATAAAAGCTCAAATCAGCGAATTGGAGGCCAGGATCGCCGCCGAACAAACCCGTCTTATGGAACAAGAGGCTTTAATCTCGGCTAATAAAAAGGAAAAAGATCAGATCCTAGCGGAAACCAAAGAGTTGGAAAGCAAAGAACGGAGTTTCCGCCGGAAGAATAACGAGTTCCAAAACCAATTGCACAAATTCGATCTGGCTATAAGCCAGAAAACATTAGAGCTGGAGAATATCATCGCCAATCTAAACGAAGATTATGGTATTGATTGGGAGCGACACATTGATCCGACATGGGCTGTTCCGGACGATGCTATTGCCCGGATTGAACAGTTAAAAGAGGATTTAAAAGCCCTGGGACCGGTAAACTTAGCGGCCATCGATGATTATCAACAAGTAAAACAGCGATTTGATTTTTTGACCAGCCAGTCCCAGGACTTGATTAAAGCCAAGGAATCTCTATTAAAAGTGATCAGTGAAATCGAAGGGACCATTGTTAAACGGTTTAATGAGACTTTCCGGGAAGTAAGGGCGCAGTTTCAAAAGATATTTGCCGAATTATTCGAGGGAGGCAGCGCCGACCTCTTTCTGCTGGAACCGGAGAACCCTTTGAATTCCGGTATCGAGATTGTGGCTCAACCACCCGGGAAAAAACTTCAGAGTTTGTCGCTGCTCTCCGGCGGTGAACGGGCGATGACCGCCATCGCTTTATTATTTTCGATTTTAGCCGTTAAACCGGCGCCCTTCTGTATCCTAGACGAAATTGACGCCACCCTGGACGAGGTGAACGTCTCCCGGTTCGCCAAGTTGCTGGAGCTTTTCAGCAAGAGACTGCAGTTCATTGTGGTAACCCATAGACGCGGCACCATGGAAGTGGCCAATACCCTTTATGGCGCGACCATGGAGGAGTTGGGGGTAACCAAATTAATCTCTCTCGATCTAAACCAAGTCGGACAAAAGGCCGGGTGATTTAAGTTTGGGTTTTGTAATGAAAAGGGGTTGAGAAGCCGCGACTTAGAAGCGGTGGAACCCAGGGAACCCTATTAATCGGGGCTTCTTTTTTATTCAGTGCGGGGAGATACTAAGAAAACTAGAGGCATGTAGGGCGGGGCAGAAGGAAAGACTATTTTGGATATGGCGATTCATTATTAAACAACAGTTATATTCCTGTTGTCTTTCGCCTTAAGCCTACACTTAAAAGGAGCATACTTTAGATGTCGGATGCGAACCAAGGATTTTTTGCCAGGCTGAAAGCGGGATTATCCAAGACCAAGTCCGGTTTTGTGACTAATATAGAAGGTATTTTCGCGGGTTCTAGGAAAATCGATGAAGAATTATTTACTGATTTGGAAGATACGCTGATTATGGCGGATGTGGGAGTGGAAACCAGCGTATTTTTAATTGAACGTTTGCGTAAAGCAGCTAAAGAACGTGGTTTAACCGAAGCCGCTCAATTAAAGGAAGCCTTAATCCAAGAAATTCAAGGAATTTTTGAGTCGGTTGGTGGAAATCCCTTTGATTATAACGCCCAAAATAAAGTCTATTTGATAATAGGTGTCAACGGTGTCGGCAAAACAACTACTATCGCTAAATTAGGCGCTAGAATCAAGGAACACCGCCGGCAGGTGCTTTTTATAGCGGCCGACACTTTTAGGGCGGCGGCAACCGAGCAATTGATGATGTGGGGCGAGCGGACCGGCATACCGGTTATTCATCACCAGGAGGGGGCCGATCCAGGGGCGGTGGTCTTTGACGGAATGGCCGCCGGGAAAGCCCGGAAAAGCGATGTTATAATCGTGGACACCGCCGGCCGGTTACACACCAAGGTTAATCTGATGGAAGAGTTGAAGAAAGTAAAACGGATAATTACCCAGAATATTGAAGAGCGCACTCTGGAGACTCTGTTAGTTCTGGATGCCACCACCGGCCAGAATGCGGTCAGTCAGGCCAAAATATTCCATGAAGCCTTGAAAGTGGACGGTCTGGTCTTAGCGAAACTGGACGGCACCGCCAAGGGCGGGATCAGTATAGCCATCGCCAACCAGCTCCGGATTCCCATTTGTTTGATTGGAGTCGGGGAGCAGAAGGAAGACCTGCAGGAGTTTGACGCCCGGGCGTTTACAAAAGCGCTATTTGAATGATAAAGAAACAAAAAGGAGAATATATGTCCCAGCAATACTTCATTACCACCTTCGGTTGTCAAATGAACGTTCATGATTCCGAAGTTCTGGCCGGATTGTTGACTTCCATGGGGTATTCTCCGGCTTCCACTATTGAGGAGGCCGATTTGATCTTATTGAACACCTGTTGCGTAAGGGAGAATGCCGAAAACCGGACCTTCGGGCATATCGGAAATTTAAAAACCCTGAAGGCCGCAAAACCCGGCTTGATCATCGGGGTCTGCGGGTGTATGGTTCAGCAGCCCACGGAGGTTGAGAAGATTAGAAATAGCTATCCTTATGTGGATTTGGTATTTGGCACCCACAACCTGCATCAACTGCCGGAGCTGATTCAGAAAGTCAAAGCCAGCGGGTCCCGGATCATTGAAGTCTGGGATACTGACGGCCGGATTTACGAGGGGTTGCCAATCAAGCGGGAAGAAAAGTTTAAGGCCTGGGTTACCATTATGTACGGCTGCAATAATTTTTGCTCCTACTGTATTGTTCCCTATGTGCGCGGGCGGGAACGCAGCCGGCGGCCGGAACGGATCCTGGCTGAAGTGGAAGAATTGGCGGGGGATGGCGTCAGCGAGATTACCCTGTTGGGCCAGAATGTCAACTCCTACGGCAAGGACTTTCCGGAGCGGGATTGGAACTTCGCCCGGCTGCTGCGGATGATTGCACAAAAAACCGCTGTTAAAAGGATTCGGTTCCAAACTTCCCATCCCAAAGACCTATCCGATGAATTGATTGAGGCGATGGCCGCTGAACCCAAAATCTGCCGCCACCTGCATCTGCCGGTGCAATCCGGAAGCACCGGGGTTCTGAAATTGATGAACCGCCAATATACCAAGGAGCAATACGGAGCTTTAGCCGCAAAGATCAAGAACCGGATTCCCGAAATCGCTCTCACCACCGATATTATCGTCGGTTTCCCCGGCGAGCGGGAGGAGGATTTCCGGGATACTCTCGATCTGGTTAGGAAAGTCCGGTACGACGGGGCGTTTACTTTTATTTACTCGCCCCGGATAGGGACTCCGGCTGCCAAGATGGAGGACCCAATCTCCGAAGAGGAGAAAAAACGGCGTTTAGCAGAGTTAATCGAGGTTCAAAACCGAATTTCGCTTGAAAAAAACCATGCTTTTATCGGGGTAACAACCGAGGTGCTGGTTGACGGTCCCAGTGAACGGAACCCGGAGATCTGGTCCGGCCGGAACAGTCAGAATAAACTAATTCATTTTAAACCGGTTCCGGGGCTGAAACCCGGTGATTTGGCGAATACGAAGATAGTCTCGGCGCAGACCTTTACTTTGGAAGGGATAATAACGGACTTAAATGAAGAATGATAGTATGAAAACGGTTTCGGGAAAAGCAATAATTTGAGTAAAGTGACAGGGGGATAAAGCTTGCCATAAACTCTAAGACCGGTTTGCCAGGCGGTCTTTTTTTATATAGGTTTCCAATAAATTTTGAAAATCCTCCGGGAACGGAGCCGTCAGTTCCGGCAGCGGTAATGAAGGTTCCCGAAAAATCAGTTTTCCAGCGTGTAAAGCGGGCCTCTTTATGACGGGGCTTTTAATCCCGTACTGAGTATCGCCGATGATGGGGGTCTTGATGTAGTTTAGGTGAACCCTGATCTGATGGGTTCTCCCGGTACGGAGTTCCAACTCAAGCAAAGAAGCATTTTGAAATTCTTTAACTACACGATAATGAGTCTCCGCCTGCCGGCCTTCTTCGGCGACTACCCGCTTTTTGTGATCGACCATTATTGGGGCTTTGATTATTCCTTCACTGGCATTTGGAATCCCCGAAACGACAGCATAGTAGATCCTGACAACGAGGTGTTCTTGAATGGCTTTACTCAATTCCATTTGAGATTGGGGGCTTTTGGCGAATATTATCAATCCGGAGGTCCCGTAATCCAGGCGGTTTACCGGCCTAACCTTGATGTTTAACCCGTTTTTTTGAAAGTAAGCGGCTACACCATTGGCCAGCGTTCCCGAAGTAATACCGCCGGAAGGATGAACCGCCAACAGGGCCGGTTTATTGATGACCAAAAGCCGATCGTCTTCATAAACAACCTCTAATGGCAGCGCTTCAGGTTTTAGAACCAGGTGTTCCCGATTTGAACCCAAGACTTGAAGATGATCCCCGGACTTTAATTTAGCCAGTGAATGGGCTTTCTTCCGGTTGAGCCGGACCAGCCCTTTAAAAAAATACTGTCGCAAGCTACGGCCGGATAGGGGTGATTCTTTTTTTAGAAAAGAAGCGATATCCGGGGAGTCATCACCTTGGTAAACGGTCTCGAAGATCACCGGCGGCCTTTTTTTTGATTGCTTTTCCATATCATTTATTGTATCCATTCGATTGAAAACTGTCAAAAAAACCTTCTTTAGTTTACAAAGATGCGCCCTCTTTGTTATAATTAATTCAATTATTCAGCGGTAAGGTCAGGTTGGTTTTTGCGGAATAATAGTAGGATGGTAGGAGGAAACCGAAATGATTGTGGTAATGAGTGAACAGGCTACAGAGACCCAGGTGGAGCATGTAAAGGAAAGGTTGGAACAATGGGGCTTTGGAATCCATTTGTCAAAGGGCGTCCAAAGAACCATTATCGGCGCGATCGGCCAGAAAAAGCCGGGGATTATGGAGTCCATTGAGGCTATGGAGGGTGTGGAGAAGGTCGTTCCGATCCTGCAACCGTTTAAACTGGCCAGCCGGGAGTTTCGCAATGAGACTACCCGGGTAAAAGTAGGCGGGGCAATTTTTGGCGGCCCCGAAATAGTGGTAATAGCCGGTCCTTGCGCTGTTGAAACCAGGGAACAAATGCTCCGGACCGCCCTGGAAGTTAAGAAAGCCGGGGCATCGATGCTGCGCGGCGGAGCCTTTAAACCGCGGACTTCTCCTTACGCTTTTCAAGGCTTGGAAGAGGATGGCTTGAAAATTTTAAAAGAGGTGAGCCGGGAATCGGGGCTGCCGTTCGTTACCGAAGTGGTCAATCCCATGGAGGTGGAGTTGGTGGCCAACTACGCCGATATGTTGCAAATTGGCGCCCGGAATATGCAGAACTTTACTTTGTTGAAAGAGATCGGCAAGGTGAACAAGCCGGTCATTTTAAAGCGGGGCTTGGCCGCGACCATTGAGGAATGGTTGATGGCCGCCGAATATATCCTAAGCGAAGGCAATTACCAAGTGGTCCTCTGTGAACGGGGGATCCGGACTTACGAAACTTCTACCCGGAACACTCTTGATTTAAGCGCGATTCCCTCAATTCAACGTTTAAGCCATCTTCCGGTCATTGTTGACCCCAGTCACGGCACGGGGAAGAGACATCTGGTCACTCCGTTAAGCCGGGCGGCAATTGCCGCCGGCTGCGACGGACTGCTTATCGAAGTCCATCCCGACCCGGAGAACGCTTTGTCCGATGGGCCGCAATCTTTGACTTTCAGCGGTT
Organism: Bacillota bacterium; assembly: GCA_050260935.1. Lineage (GTDB taxonomy): Bacteria > Bacillota > UBA4882 > UBA8346 > UBA8346 > UBA8346. Next base: position 3,131 of record JBLNCU010000005.1, on the reverse strand, counting down.
TTGAAGCGTTGATGGCTGAAATTGCGCCGATAGTTAATGCTTTGGGAAGACAAATGTAATGGCTGATCCTAGAGATAAGAAAGTCGCCATTTTGGGTCTTGGTTTAATGGGCGGTTCTTTGGGACTGGCCTTAACCCGCGGCGGTTTTACAGTCAGTGGTTGGGATGAGAAAAAGGAGACTGTGGCGGAAGCCTATAATATCGGCGCTATCAATCGCCTGCCTTCCAGTTTTCAGGAGGCTGTATCGGGAGTGAAGTTCGTCTTTGCGGCCACTCCGGTTGGGATTATTCCGGGCATTATCCGCCAGGCAATCGCCTGGGCGGACCCGGAAACAATATTTTCGGATCTGGGGAGCATTAAAGAGTCAATCATAGAACAGGTTTTTTCTTTTTTACCTTCCGATCAATACTATGTACCGGGACATCCCTTGACAGGCTCCGAGCAGCAGGGGTTAAAAGGAGCCGATCCTTTTCTCTTTCAAAACGCCGCCTACATATTGGTCGCTGAGCCGCGAACCCCGGTTTCCGCCTTGGAACGGGTGACCCGTTTACTGCAAACCACCGGTGCCCACTTAATGACGCTTACGGCGGCGGAGCACGACCGGATTGTGGCTATGGTTTCCCATTTACCGCATTTGCTGGCCGCGACTTTGGCTAAGACCGCCGGGTTGGCGGAAGAAGAACACCCCGGCACTTTGGATTTGGCGGCGGGAGGCTTTCGGGACACCACCCGGATTGCAATGGGTTCGCCCGAAGTCTGGGAAGGGATTCTGCTGGGGAATGGGCGCCGGATATTGGAAGCCATTACTTCTTTTCAAAAACAATTAGATATTGTTAAGCAACTGATCGCCGGGGCCGATAAGCCCGGTTTAACTGATTATCTGGGGGAAGCCCGGGAGGTCCGCTCACAGATTCCGGCTAAAAATAAAGGCTTTTTAACCTTGCTTTATGAAATGGTGGTGACCATCGAGGATCGACCGGGAGCCATCGAAGAAGTAATTCGCCATTTGGCCAAAGCCGGCTTAAATATCAAGGACATCGAAATACTGAGGGTTAGGGAGGGAGAAGGCGGCACTCTCCGCCTGGCCTTAGAGAACAGCTTGGCGGTTGATCAAGGAGTAAAGGTGCTGGAGGATAAAGGGTTTAAAGTGAGGAGACGGTAAAGAAAGTTCATGGGCTATGACTTGCATACTCATTCAATCTACTCCGATGGGACGTTAAAACCGGCTGAACTGGTCGACAAAGCCGTAGCCAGAGGCCTTGTCGGAATTGCCCTCACCGATCACGACTCTATCGGTGGAGTCCGCCAGGCCATGGAGGAGTCCGGTAAGCGTTCGTTCACTTTTATTCCCGGGGTTGAATTAACAACCGATTATGGCAATTCCGAGGTCCATGTTTTGGGCTATTGCTACGATTTGGAGAACCCGTCGTTAAATCAGAAGCTGGAAATGATAGTTCAAGCCCGGAACGACCGGGCCAAATTAATTCTGGAAAAGCTCAGACAACACCATCTACCGGTATCCTGGGAGAAGGTCAAGGCCAAGACCACCAGTAGATTTGTGGGGCGGTCGCATATTTTTAAAGCTCTGGAGGAAGAGGGTTTGATTGCCGGGGAACACCGCCGGAGCGCTTTTGAATACTATTTAGGCAAGAATGGTGTGGCTTACGTTCCCCATAGGGAGATCGGCACCCTGGAAGCTATCCAACTGATTGACCGGGCCGGGGGAATTTCCGTGCTGGCCCATCCCGGCCGCATGAACAACGACTCGCTGATTATGGAATTAATAAATGCCGGTTTACGGGGGATCGAGGTCTACTATCCGACGCATACCCCGGAACAGACGGCGAAGTATCTGAAAATGGCGGAAAAACATCAACTCATTATTACCGGGGGTTCGGATTTTCACGGCGCTTTTAACCGGACTAAACTTGGTGATGCGCAGGTTGACGATATCTCGAACTGGTTTCGCCAGTAAAAACCTTTAACGGAACCGCATGCCGGCGGCTCATGTTTTTACTCTGATGATTACTGGGTTTCCAGAATTTTATCGGGAAAAAATGAAAAAGGCTATTTACAGAAGGGACGTTTTCAGGTATACTAAATACTGCGCTTTCGAGATTGAAGGTAAGCGGCATTTCGGGCGAATAGCTCAGCTGGTGAGAGCACCTGCCTTACAAGCAGGGGGTCGTAGGTTCGAATCCTACTCCGCCCACCATTGATTAAATGAATAAACGGAGCCGTGGTGTAGTCGGTTTAACATGCCAGCCTGTCACGCTGGAGATCGTGGGTTCGAGTCCCATCGGCTCCGCCATTTTTAACTTCACTGTTCGCAAGTCATTGTGAACAGCTTTTATTATTTTTTAGGCTCTGTCAAAGACAATTGGTGATTCTTTTTAAGCTTGACGGGAGTAAATGATCTGGAGGTTCAGGATAAAAAAATAAAAGCCCACTTAAGATCGTAGGTCGACCCTAATTGTTGGTATTTTTCCAACGGTTGTCAGCCGCAATCAAAATCTGTACTATTGGCCACTGTAATATAAGGGTGACAGAGAATTATGCTCACTTAAGACAGCCTGACATGATTAAAGCAATGCAGGTTTTAGAAAAGCCGAAGAGGGTTAAAAAGGCAATGAATGGAAATACAGATCTAGTGCTTGACAAGGAAGCGTGAGGAGTTTATAATAATCAATGTTCGGTGCCTGATTCCCGAAGGCGCCAAAAAGGCACTTAGGAGGTCCAAAGTGAATTGGGAAAATCTGGTGCCACGCAGCTAAAAACCGTGCCACGATAGCTCAGTTGGTAGAGCAGAGGACTGAAAATCCTCGTGTCGCTGGTTCGATTCCGGCTCGTGGCACCATTAAAAACCGGATAACAAGCGGAAGTAGCTCAGTGGTAGAGCATCGCCTTGCCAAGGCGAGGGTCGCGGGTTCGAATCCCGTTTTCCGCTCCAAATTTAAAAATTTTATGATATAATTAATATAGATTTTATAGGAAGGGCGAATTTAGATTCGCCCGTACTTATATCAAAGCCAAAACGGCGGCATAGCCAAGTGGTAAGGCAGAGGTCTGCAAAACCTTTATCCCCCAGTTCAAATCTGGGTGCCGCCTCCAATACAGAAAAACTCCTCCGG
>JBLNCU010000004.1:0-28830 GCA_050260935.1 Bacillota bacterium | reverse complement strand
ACCAATGTTACCTGGTATACCAAGGATTCCAACCGTAAAACCGGTGAATCGTTGGGGAAGGATGACTTTTTAAGGATTCTGACCACTCAGTTGAGCAACCAGGACCCGTTAAAACCGATGGAAGACACGGACTTCATCGCTCAGATGGCCCAGTTCAGCTCTTTAGAGCAGATTCAGAACCTGAATAAGTCCATGCAACTGCAGGCGGCTACCACCATGATCGGTAAAGCGATTAAAGCGGAGGTAATGGATGAGGACGGCTCCGAATTAGTGTATGGACAAGTAATCTCCGCCAGGGAGTTGAATGGCGAAATGTATTTGACCCTTGACAGCGGCAGGGAAATCGCGTCGGCCGATGCTAAAACGGTAATGGCCATGGACGGTCTCTTGCTGGAAGCCCAGAATCTGGTGGATACTAGAGTTTATATTCGCACCAGAGATTCGCTGGGCCAGGAAAACGGTTACAAAGAGGTCGAGATAACCGGGGTTAAGTTAATCTACGGAGATACCGGAATTGGCGCGGTGCGCTTGATCCCGGGCGATCTGCCGAAAATTACTCCCAGCCTGGCCAAGGCTCAATCTTTAATCGGTAAAGACGTTCTTCTCAAACAATTCAACCAGAACGGCCAGGAGAGCGATTTGGTGATTCGGGCTCGCATTACCGGGGCCCAGCAGGATGAGAATGGTTCAGTGGTTATGACAACGGCCGACGGGGATCAAATCAGCTTTAACAGCATCTATTGTCTGCCCGAGGATACTTACGACTTGAGAGATCTCTGGAACGTGGCCCCCAAAGAGGAGACAATCGATGAATGAGAAAATAGTCATCAGGCCGCCGCAGATTGGGCCGTCCATAACCCCTTCCAGCCAACCGGTTTCTAAACCAGTTACCGGCCCCAGTTTTGAAAGTATTTTTCAGGAACAGCTCGGACAGGCCGATCTGAAGTTTTCGGCCCACGCGCTCAAACGCTTGGAAACCAGGCAAATTGCCCTCAACAGTAAAGACATGGCCTTGCTGAAAGAAGCGGTGAACAAGGCCGAAGCCAAAGGGGCCAAAGAATCATTGATCTTAATGGACCAATTGGCCCTGGTGGTGAGCGTCAAGAACCGCACCGTGATAACGGCGGTGGATGGCGCAAATCTAAAGGATAATGTCTTTACCAACATCGACAGCGCAGTGATTGTCAGGGATTGAGGCTGGACCTCTCGACTCGAGGAAGCCTCCGCCCGCTGAACGATGGAAGCGGGCGCTGCCTAACAACCTGAGTCATCAGAATTTAACAAGGAGGTCGAATTATCATGATGCGTTCAATGTTTTCCGGCGTCTCCGGTTTGCGTAACCATCAGACCCGGATGGATACCATCGGCAACAATATTGCCAATGTGAATACCGTCGGCTATAAAAGCAGCCGGGTAAGTTTTCAGGATACCTTAAATCAGACCCTCCGCGGCGCCTCGGCGCCAAACGGCAACCGCGGCGGTATCAACGCGGTTCAAGTCGGATTGGGCATGAATCTGGCCAGTATCGATATCTTCCAAACCCAGGGCAATTTGCAGAATACCGGCAAAATGACCGATATGGCCATCCAGGGCGATGGTTTCTTTATTCTCTCCGATGGACAAAGACAATATTATACCAGGGCCGGTAATTTCAACATCGAGCGGGACGGCCGGTTGACCAATCCCTCCAACGGCTTGATCGTCCAGGGTTGGATGGCTGATATTAACGGGGTTATCAATAATAACAACCCGATCGGCAATATTCAACTGCCGATGGGGCGGACCATCGCTCCAATTGCCACCACTAGGATCGAGTTCGGATCTAACTTGAATGCGTTGACCAATGGCAATTTAAGCTACGGTAAAAGTTTTGTAATCACCGACGCCAGTAACCCCCAAAAAACCGCCAGCGTAGAGCTGCAATTGGTTCCCAACGGTTTTAATACTTTTAATTATACCGCTAAAGTAGTGGGAGGGGAAATTACCGCAGGCACCGGCACCGGAACCATTACTTTGGACCAGAATGGAAATATCACTAATATTACCGGCGGCGCTTTCCAGGTTACGCCGACCGGCGGATATCCGGTGCTGGTAAATATCCCCGCCAATAACCGGGTCGACGGCGGTTTCTTTATAGTCAACCCCACCGGGGTTTCCCAGGATTTTGATTGGCAAGATGGAGGGGGGAACCCGTTTACCGGCGCTCCGGGCACCTATTACGCCACGGTTACCGATCAAGCGGGAAATCAAATACCTTTAACCTATACAGTCACCCAAAACGGCAATCATTATCGGTGGTCTGTTGCCGTGCCCGCGGGAAATGAGGTGGTTTCCGGAATGACGGGAACCTTTGATTATGATGTGGCGACAGGGATCACTAATGTCAGTCCCGGCAACACTGTAATCCGTTCCAGCGCCGGTTATAATGTCACCATCAATCCGCCGCAAGTAGGGCCTACGGCCCCTCATTTTATCGTCGTGGACCAAGCGCCGGTTGCCAGGGCTTTAAGTTCAGGCCCGCAGAACTTTCCTTTTACCAATTTTAACGGAGCCGGGGATTACACCAATACTTTAATGGATGCTGATGGAAATACAATCCGGGCGACCTTTCATGTGACTAGTCTGGGTGGCGATCAGTATCAATGGGACATAGATGACCCGGATGTTACTGGGGGGAATGTTGGAGGTCCTCAAACTGGAACATTTCATTGGACAGCAGCTGGGGGGGTAGTCGGTCCGATAACCGGTGGACCGCTTACCTTTACCGTCACCGCTTCGGGATTGAATATTACTGCTAACGCTATGGCCGCTGGGCCGGGAGCGCCCAATTTTGCAGTTCCAACAATTGCGCCGATACCAATAAATGGAACCTCCACCTTTACGGTGACAGACGCGCTGGGATCGCCATCCGGTGATGTAACTTTGAATTTTGCGATTACCGGGGCTGGACCCAATTATAACTGGACGGTTACCACTTCTACACTAGGGGCAGAGGTAATTTCCGGAAATACCGGCTCTTTTACCTGGACGGGGCCATTGCCGGGAAATACGACAAATGCCAGTACTGGAGCTATTACAATTAGATCCGCCAATGGCATGTTAATTACTGTAAACCCACCGATAAACAGCAATACGGTGCCAACCTTCCAACAAGCCCCCGGCGAATCCGTAATGGGTACCTTTAAATCCCCGCCGGAAGTGGTAACCACCACCAAGGTCTATGACTCTATCGGCACCGAGCATATAATCACTACTACGCTTCATAAGACCGGGACAAACCAATGGCAATGGGTGGCTACTGAAGGTAACGGCTTGCCGATTCAGAACGGCAGCGGGACCTTGACTTTTGACACGGTTACCGGATTCGTCACCAATATGCCGGGAGGCCAGATGACCTTTACCCCGGCTGACGCCAACCCGGTGCAAATCACCCCGGACTTCTCCAAGGTGACTCAAGGGTCGGAGAAACTCTTTACCAACGATGATAATCAATGGCCGATCTCCACCTTCAACTCTCCTTACCAGGATGGTTATCCGATGGGGATGTTGCAGGGGTTTAATATTGACAAGTCCGGCCGGATCATCGGCATCTTCTCCAACGGCATGAACCAGAACCTGGCGCAGCTGGCGGTGGCCAACTTCACCAATGCCGCCGGGTTGTCCCGTTCCGGGGACACCTTGTTCGAGGAGTCCAGCAACTCCGGGAGCGCCCAAATCGGCCAGGCGGGCATAGGCGGCCGCGGTCTGATCACTCCGGGGGCCATCGAGATGTCCAACGTGGATTTATCCCAGGAGTTTACCGACATGATTGTGACCGAACGCGGCTTCCAGGCCAACTCCAGGATTATTACCACTACCGATGAGATGTTGCAGGAACTGGTGAATCTGAAGCGGTAAGAAATAGGCAAAAGGCAATAGGCAGAAGGCAAGAGGCAGTAGGTGATTTTAGTAATTTGGCTAGTGGACGGTTAAGGTTTTACTCTCAACTAAGCCTATTGCCTATTACCTAATGCCTAACTCCTAATTGTTTAACTTATTCGGCTAATGGACGGTTAAGGCTTACTTTCAACTAATGCCTGATGCCTATTGCCCAGTGCCTGATCTTTAGGAGGAAATATGATTACTTTGCAGCGGTTAAACGGCGAGGAGATCTTGATTAATCCTCATTTAATCGAAATGATTGAGGCGGTTCCCGATACCACCATCACCTTGACGACGGGGAGAAAATTCATAGTCAAGACCCCGGTACCGGAGGTAATTGATAAAATCATCAAATACCGGAGGATGCTTGGTGCGGTAAACTTTACCGAGTGTGATGAAGTCAAGTAGTCTTCTAATTTTAAACAAAGCGGGCAGATATTTTAAAAAAGCCCTATTCTTTAGCATTTTTTGAGCCGATATATTACTTGATTACATTTTCAAGTCTTTGGCGGTGAAAACACTATCAACCTTTGTCTTAAAGATGGTTTGTAATCAAAGGGTTGATATAAATGACAATAAATAGTATCATTAAGAAGGATATCCTGTATCCAGGAGGGAAAATCAATGGCTGACGCACCAACAACTCCCGGTCCGAAGAGTAGTGGCGCCGCGACTAGCAACAACACGACCAGTATTAATCTGAACAAAATGACTACATATATCATAGTCGGGTTATTCTCATTATTGGTTACCGTTATTATTGCCGGAGCTTTTTTAATCATTACCTTTAAAGGCGGCACCACCAAGGTCGTAGAGACCAAAACGGTTGTCGTCGGCGCTGGGGCCGGCGAGGAAGTCGGGCCGCTGGTTCCTTTGGGAAATGAAATCATTGTCAATATTCCATCCGACGATGGAGTCGAGCACTATCTGAAAGTAAACGCCACTTTGGAATTGGATAATGAAAAGGCCAAAGAAGAAGTAACCAAGCGTATTCCTCAGATTAGAGACCTGATGATTACGATTTTGCGTTCCAAACCAAAAGAGAAAATTGACGAAAAAGAAGGGAAAGAGCAAATTCGCAGCGAAATTATTAGTACCATAAATCGGTACTTAATATCAGGAAAGGTTAAAAACTTATATTTTGAAGATTTCTTAATTAATTAGGGGGGTGCTTGCTGGTGGCTGATGTCCTCTCCCAGGCCGAAATCGACTCGCTATTGGAAGCGCTCTCATCCGGAAGCATCAAAGTTGAAGAGGTCATAAGCGACGAAAAGAAAAAGAAGATTAAGCCTTATGATTTTCGTCGCCCCAATAAACTTTCCAAAGACCAAATCCGCACTTTGGTCATGCTGCATGAGAATTTGGCGCGGCTGTTAACGACCTCCTTATCAACCTATTTGCGGAGCATGGTCCGGGGACAAGTGGTTTCAATCGACCAGCTGACTTACGAGGAGTTTACCAAGTCGTTACATAATCCCACCGTTATGAATATCATTGGTTTTAAACCCCTCGAAGGCAACGTGCTGATTGAACTCTCCCCCCAACTGGCTTTTGCGATTGTGGACCGGCTGTTAGGCGGGTTTGGTTATTCGGTTGAAAAAATCCGCGAATTGACCGATATTGAGCAGACTGTAATCAAACGGGTAATGGCGAAAATTTTGCCTAGCATCAAAGAAGCCTGGCATGTGGTGGCGGAGATTAATCCAACCTTTGAGAGCATTGAGTTGAACCCGTTATTTACCCAAATAATCCCGCCGACCGATATGATCGTGCTGGTTACTTTGGAAGTAAGAATTGCTGAAGCCTTTGGCTTAATGAATGTATGTATTCCACTGGCTGTTTTGGAGCCAATTTTAGACCGTTTAAACGCCCAAGTCTGGTTTACCAGGTCATCAAGCAAAACCTCGAGTACCCAGAGCTTGGCCGCAATTCAGCAACGTTTGTCGCAAGCCGTGATTCAGGTATCGGCTGAATTGGGGAGGGCGACGATCAGTGTAGGCGAACTATTGACCTTGGCCGTGGGAGATGTTATTCAGTTGGACCAATCCTTGAAAGGTTTATTGGATGTAAGGGTGGGCAACCAAATCAAATTTAAAGGGACTCCCGGGGTCTCCGACGGTAAAATGGCCGTTCAAGTGGCGAAGATTTTACGGGAGGGGTGAGTTGACGGTTATGAGCAGACAAATCTTGTCCCAGGAAGAGATTAACGCCTTGCTAAACGGCTCCGACTCTTCGCAACAACAATTAACACCGCTGCAAAAAGATGCTCTTGGTGAAATCGGCAATATCAGTTACGGATCTGCCTCGACGGCACTGTCGGAGATATTGAATAAGCGGGTGGAGCTCACCACTCCGACAGTATTTGTAACTTCCCAACAGGATTTGAAGGATCAGCATCCTATTCCTTATGTGATTATTGAAGTTGAATATAAAAGCGGTTTATTGGGGACCAACCTTTTAATATTACAAATCAGAGATGCGGCCATTATCGCCGATTTGATGATGGGCGGCGACGGATCAAACCCCAACGAGTCTTTGGGTGATATGGAGTTAAGCGCCATTGCTGAAGCTTTAAACCAGATGGCCGGCACCGCCGCCACCTCCCTGTCGACCTTGTTCTCGAAAAGGGTGGAGATCGATCCGCCCAGGGTAAAGATTGTCGATTTCCGGGATGATAACCCGATTGTTAAAGAACAAGGCCTTGAAGAGAAGATCATTGTGGTTTCATTTAGGCTAACTATCCAGGGGTTGTCCGACAGCGAGATGATGCTGGTTACTTCCTATCCGTTCGGAGTGGAAATGGCCGACACCATGATAAAAGCCACCGAGGTTACGGTTACCAAGGCTAATCAATTACAGCAGCCGCAAACACCACTCCAACCGCAACCATTACCACAACCACAGCCGTCGGTTCAACCGCAGCAGCCCAGGCCTCAACCGCAGCCAGTCAAACCGCTGCCACAACCTACCAGAGCGGAGATTCCAAGCAGCTCAGGTATAGACATCAACCGGCCTGTCGAACCTGCTGGTTACAACACACCGCCATTAGCAGCGTCGCCGCGAAATATAAATTATGGGGAGGTGCATCAGCAAGTTATGGTACAACCAGCACAATTTGCACCATTAGGAAGCGCCAAATCCAGTAAAGAATCGGGCAATATCGGATTGATTCTGGATGTACCGCTCCAGGTAACCGTGGAGTTGGGCAATACCAGGATGCGAATTAAAGAAATACTGGAGCTCGGGGTTGGTTCAATTATTGAATTGGATAAATTAGCGGGTGATCCGGTAGATATCTACGTCAACGGCAAACTTATCGCCAAGGGAGAAGTAGTGGTTATCGATGAAAACTTTGGCATCAAAGTCACCGATATAATTAGTCCGCTCGAGAGAGCCAATACACTTCAATAATTCCTAAAGGAGGAATTCAGGTGGGAAATAAAGTTTTGGTTGTTGATGACGCTGCTTTCATGCGAATGATGATCAAAGATATTCTTCGCAAAGGCGGTTATGAGGTAATAGGAGAGGCTGAAGACGGTTCTAAGGCCGTGGATAAATTTAAAGAACTCCGCCCCGATTTGGTGACGATGGATATCACTATGCCTGATATGGATGGTATCTCTGCCGTAAAAGAAATCCGGAAGATCGATCCCAACGCCATGATTATTATGTGCAGCGCTATGGGACAACAGGCAATGGTTATCGATGCCATTCAGGCCGGGGCCAAAGACTTCGTGGTAAAGCCCTTCCAACCAGAACGGGTCCTTGAGGCTGTGCGTAAAGTTCTTACCTGAATTGAAAGGAAGCGAAGTCTATTGAAGGAAACCAACCGGGTATTGAGACTTTATTTGCAGGCAATTGCCGCGTTTTTTCTCCTCCTGCCGGCAATGACTTTAGCCAAATCCAATGAAGAACCCGGGCCGGAATTTAATAGCGGACAATGGATTTGGGCGCTATTCTCCCTAGTTATAGTGGTAGCGCTCGCTTACTGGGCAACTAAATTTTTAGCCGGAAAGTTTGGGGTTTCCCAAGCTAAACATCTTAAGGTGGCAGAGAGCCTTTTTTTAGGGCCCAATCGCCATCTTTATCTATTATTAGTCCACAATAAAGTGCTGCTAATCGGCAGTTCCGAAGGGGGGATCAGTTTAATCCAGGAGATCGACGATCCCCAATTTTTTGAGGAACTTGAACGCCACGGAGCAAACATACAGAATTTACCGGCAGGGAAATTTTCCGGGTTAATCACCCCGGTTTTAGGAGGCTTGCGCCCGCGAGGTGTTGACGATCCGGTGAACTCCGACGGTAAACAACGGTTACTCGATGGTTTGGAAAAGATCCGTTCTTGGAAAATGCGAGGCAGGGACCGGCAATGAAGCGTTTAAAAGGAAAAACCGCTGTAATTGCGTTACTGATTTTGCTGTTATTCCTAATCTTTAGCGAAAGCGTCTGGGGGGCGGCGGCGACCTTTCCCATTCCCCGGATTGAAATCGGGGTTAATCCGGCCAATAGCCCGACTGAAATAGCTCAGAGCTTACAGATTCTCATCCTGTTAACCATTCTTTCGTTAGCTCCGGCTATTTTAATTATGACCACTTCTTTTGTCAGGATTATTATTGTGCTCTCCTTTACCAGGACCGCTATAGGGACCAACCAAATGCCGCCCAACCAGGTCATGGTGGGGTTGGCGCTCTTTTTGACTTTTTTTACAATGGCGCCTACCTGGACTAAAGTAAATAACGAGGCTTTGCAGCCTTTTTTAAAAAACAAAATCACTCAGGAACAGGCCCTTACCAGGGGAATGGAGCCCATCCGGGCATTTATGTTTAAACAAACCCGCACCAAAGACCTAAAACTCTTTATCGGCGCCGCCAACTTGCCCCGCCCCAAGAATTATCAAGAAATTCCTACTCAGGTCTTGATTCCGGCCTTCGTCATCAGCGAATTAAAGACCGCCTTCCAAATCGGTTTCATGATATTCATTCCGTTCCTGGTAATCGATATGATCGTGGCCAGTACTTTAATGTCGATGGGGATGATGATGCTCCCGCCTATTATGATTTCATTGCCGTTTAAAATACTTCTTTTTGTAATGGTTGACGGTTGGCATTTAATTGCCAGATCTTTGATTTTAAGCTTTAGGTGAGAAGTGAGATGTGGAGGTAATTGCTTTGACCGACACTTTTGTTATTGCTGTGGCCCGGGAGGCAATTTGGACCATACTGATTGTATCGGCGCCCATGTTGGTTATCGGACTGGTGGTGGGCTTGGTTATCAGTATCTTCCAGGCTACCACCCAAATTCACGAGCAAACATTGTCTTTTGTTCCCAAGATCGTGGCTATACTTATTTCAATTGTTATTTTCGGACCATGGATGTTGCATACCATGATCTCTTTTTTTCAAAAAGTATTAGCCAACTTGAATCAGTTCACTTTTATCAGATGATGGGCATACGGGAGCCAAATGAATATTGAAACTTTTTTTGGTTTTACTTTTACCCAGATCTTATTGGGATTTGCCAGGACTTCCGGCTTGGTAGCGGCGGCGCCGGTTTTTCAAAGCCGTTTTCTGCCGGTGCCGGTTAAGATATTATTCTCTTTTGCTTTGGCATTGGTGGTCGCCCCTTTCATCAGAAGTAGCATGGATCTAACCAGGTTTAACTTCTGGATGGCGGTGTTCACCATAATTCAAGAGGTGTTGGTTGGGTTAATCATAGGTTTCGTAGTCAATTTGACGTTATTCGCCCTCCAGTTGGCGGGCTATTATTTTGATGTCTCGATGGGATTTGGAGTTGTCAACATTCTAGACCCCAATACCGGGACGGAAATGCCGTTATTAGGCCAATTCAATTATATACTGGCTTTGTTAATCTTTTTGGCGATTAACGGCCATCATACCTTGATCATGTCCTTGATTCAAAGTTATGAAGTTGTCAAACCGGGGATGCTGTTTTTAAAAAAAGAGGCTGCCGGAGTATTTGTCGAAGCTTTTGCCAAAATGTTTTATCTAGGTTTTAAAATCGGGATTCCGATTCTGGGGACCATCTTTCTGGTTGATGTAGCTTTAGGCGTTATCGCTAAATTAATCCCGCAGATTAACGTCTTTATGATCGGTTTTCCGGTTAAAATTATCCTCGGCTTACTGGTCCTGATTCTTTTCCTGCCGATCTATGTTTTTTTGGTGGAGGTTGCCTTTGCGAAATCCGGTGAGACTTTCGGTATTTTAAGGTTAATGTTGAAACAATTGCACCAGTAAAACGGGAGTGGATGAAGGATGTGGGGCCCGGTTTTTTACTGCCCGGCTGTTGCTTCCATCAATTCTTTGCCTGACGGATTCTTTAGAACTGATTGGCGCCGGTTGACCCGGAAAAAAGAGGACGCCATCCGGTTTGATTTGCAATTCTTTGCCCAGGACCCCGATAAGACAGAGGAAGCCACTCCCCGCCGGAAGTCTGAAGCCCGTAAAAAGGGTCAAGTAGCTAAGAGTAACGAGCTGAACTCGGTAGTGGTTTTGCTGGCCCTCTTTGTAATCTTGAATTATTTTGGAGGCTGGTTCTATTCCGAACTGACCGCTTATGTTAAAAACAACCTCGGCCCCTCCGCTTTAACCAAGGAATTAACCGAAACCAACCTGGGCCAAATTATGATGCGGCATTGTATCTTCTTCCTCCGGATGTTCTTGCCCATCGGACTTGGCGCTATGGCGGTCGGAGTCATCGTTAATGTATTACAGGTTGGCCCTTTATTTACTTTGGAACCCCTAAAACCGAAATTCAACCGCCTCAATCCCATCAGCGGCTTTCAAAGAATGTTCAGCACCCAGGGCCTGGTGGAACTGGTAAAGTCGCTTCTTAAACTGTTTATTGTCATTTATTTCGTTTACGCCACCGTCAAGGATCGGGTCAATTTATTGCTGGAAACGGCAAAGCTGCCCCCGTTCGCCGTGGCCAAAATTATTTGGGGAATCATGTATCAAATCGCCTTGAAGATCTGTATATTCCTGTTCGTCTTGGCCTTGATGGACTACATCTACCAGCGCTGGGAGTACCGGAAGAGCTTGCGGATGAGCAAGAAGGAGGTCAAGGATGAATATAAACAATTGGAAGGAAATCCTTTAATTAAAAATAAAATTCGCCAGCGCCAGCGGCAAATAGCTACCCGCCGGATGATGCAGGAAGTGCCCAAGGCCGACGTAGTCATTACCAACCCTACTCACTTGGCTATTGCCTTAAGGTATGATTCCTCCAGCATGACCGCGCCTATGGTTATAGCGAAAGGGGAAGGGTATATGGCCGAAAAAATTAAAGAGGTGGCGATTGCTAACGGGATCACTCTGGTTGAAAATAGGCCTTTGGCCCAGGCTTTATATAAAACCGTCGACATCGGCGAGGCGGTTCCGGAGAAATTGTACCAAGCCGTGGCCGAGGTCCTCGCTTTTGTCTACCGTTTAAAACGAAAGCATGCTTAAAATTTTTTTGGGATCGGCATCATCAATTAAGGTTACTTCATAAATATCTTAATTAAAATTTAGAGTTGGCGATTGAAAGCGGAAAGCGGTATGGAATTTTTACAACGGGCTAGGGAAATTGAAAAATGAACATTTTCTAAAGCTCGACCACTTAAAAAAAAGGAGTTAAGAAGATCTTCTAGAATGTTAAATGTATGCAAATTTATCCAGGATTGATAATTTAAGCTTGGAAGGTCAGGAAATTTCATTGAAGATTATCTGATTTTTCGAGGGGAAATCAATGGCTGAAGCGCAAAATCAAACTTTTTCGCGTCAATTATTGCAAAGCGGCGAGATGTCGGTAGTCGCCATCGTGGTTTTGGTGTTGGGGATGTTTATCATTCCTTTGCCTTCATTTATTTTGGACATTCTGATTACCATTAATATCTGCGCCGGCTTTGCCATCATTTTATTGACCATGAACATCAAGAAAAGTTTGGAGTTTTCGGTCTTCCCCACCATGTTGCTGATTACCACCTTATTCCGGTTGGCCCTGAATGTCTCCTCTTCCCGGTTAATTCTCTCCGATGCCCAGGCCGGTACGGTCATCCATGCCTTCGGGACAGTCATGGCCCGTAACAACCCGATTGTGGGTTTTGTAATGTTTATAATTTTGACGGTAATTCAATTTATCGTTATAACCAGAGGTTCGGAACGGGTAGCTGAAGTGGCGGCCAGGTTTACTTTGGATGCGATGCCCGGTAAACAGATGAGTATCGATGCCGACTTAAACGCCGGCTTGATCAATGAAACCGAAGCCCGGGCCAGGCGGCGCGAGATCGAACGCGAGGCGGACTTTTACGGAGCTATGGACGGCGCCAGCAAATTTGTCAAGGGCGATGCCATTGCCGGTATTTTGATTATAGTTATCAATCTGGTGGGCGGTTTTATTATCGGGGCGACTCAAAAAGGTTTCTCCTGGCAACAGTCGCTCCAAACTTACTCCTTGTTAACAATCGGCGACGGCCTGGTAACCTTGATTCCGGCATTGTTACTTTCAACCGCCACCGGTATTTTGGTTACCAGATCGGCCTCCGAGGACAACCTCGGCGCCGATTTGACCCGGCAATTACTGGCTTATCCGCGGATTTTTTATATTGTCTCCGCAGTGATTGCCGTATTTGGAGTTATGCCGGGTATGCCTAAGATTCCTTTCTTTTTTGTCGCCGCTTTAGTTGCGTTATTAGCTTATAGCTTACGCCAGATCGCCGTGGTTACTAAAGAATCCGGGGGCGCTTTGGCGGAAAAAGGCGGCGGCGGTGAACAGGCGGCCGAGGAAGCTAAGAAGCCCGAGAATGTCAGCACCTTATTACAGATTGACCCTATGGAGCTAGAGATTGGATACCGTTTGATCCCACTGGTAGACCCCAACCAGGGCGGCGATCTCTTTGACCGGGTGACCATGATCCGCCGTCAAACCGCTCTGGAACTTGGAATGGTGCTTCCGCCGGTACGGATTAGGGATAACATGCAGCTGCCTCCCACCACCTATGTAATTAAAATCAGAGGGGTGGATGTAGCCAAGGGTGAGATAATTCCCAACTATTATTTGGCGATGGATTCCGGGATCGTCTCCCAACCGGTCGAAGGTATTCCCACCACTGAACCGGCTTTTGGCTTACCGGCCCTTTGGATTACCGAATCTCAACGGGATGAGGCTGAAATAGCCGGATATACGGTGGTTGACCCCCCTTCCGTTTTAGCGACCCATTTGACGGAGATTATTAAACAACACGCCTATGAATTGTTGGGGCGCCAGGAGGTTCAGTCCTTAATCAACAACATCAAGGAAGAATACAATGTCGTGGTCAACGAATTGATTCCTAATTTAATGTCCATCGGCGAGGTTCAGAAAGTATTGGTCAATTTGCTTAAAGAAGGAATCCCCATTCGCAACCTGGTGACCATTTTGGAGACTCTGGCCGATTACGCCCCTTCCGTCAAAGACCCTGAAATGCTCACTGAATATGTGAGACAGTCATTGGCGCGCCAGATAACCAAGATGGTTCAGGCTGATGACGGCATCATCAGGGTTATTACCCTGGATCCCAATCTGGAACAGATGTTATTGAAGATGCAAAAAGAGTCGCGGGACACTGCCGGTTATACCATTGATCCGCGAACAATTCAAAAAATATATGATAATCTTACGGAAGCCATCAAGGAGGTGACCGGCTCCGGTTACCAGCCGGTAATTCTTTGTTCACCGTCGGTTCGCTTAACGTTCCGGAAAATGACCGAACGGCTCTCCTCCAAACTGCAGATCTTATCCTATAACGAAATAAATCCTGATGCTGAAGTTCATTCTGTCGGGGTGGTGAGAGTCGAACAATGAGAGTTAAACGTTATGTAGCTGATTCGATTCAAGAAGCGATCAGCAGGGTAAAAAATGACCTGGGCCGGAATGCGATTATTTTACATACCAAACCGTTTAAAGAAGGCGGCTTTTTGGGATTCTTCAGCCAACGCCGGTTTGAAGTGATCGCCGCGGTGGATGAGAACGCCCCGGGCAATGTTGAGAAGAAAACCGGGGTTAAGAATGAGGATTTACCCGCCAATCCGGCCGTTTCCCAACAAGGCTCGCCGGCCCCAAACGCCGTTCCTACTACGCCGCAGCCAGCGGCGGCAATTCCTCCGTCCAATGCCGGGTCTACGCCGGTCCAATTTACTCAAGCCCAAGGTTTAAGCCGCGCTAATGCCCAGTTTCAACCAGGTTTAAAAGAGATTAATTCAACCACGGAACCCGCTTTGAGCTCTCTTCGGGAAGAAATTGCCGAAATGAAGGAGTTAATCAGACAAGTGACGGTTAAACCCGTTGTCGCGCCACAACCGGCGGGTCCAGTGTATCCGGGCAACCGGAACGGATTGGAGGACTTCCGCCAGTATTTACAAAGGCTGGGACTTGAAGGGGAAATAATTGATTATTTGTTATTACAGGTCCCCGGTTATTTGGTTGAGGGCGGCCAGGTCTCCGAAGAAGGATGGGCAGCCTATTGCCGGCAGATATTGTCTGCAAAATTGATGTTTTCCGAGCCGGTCCAGACTGAAGCCCGCGGTGAACAACAAATTATGGCTTTAATCGGGCCCACCGGAGTCGGAAAAACGACAACCATCGCCAAATTGGCCGCTAATTACAATCTATTTGAAGGAAAGAAAGTAGGGTTAATTACAATTGATACTTACCGGATCGCCGCGGTCGAGCATTTGAAGACTTATGGGGATATCATTAACCTGCCGGTAGAGGTGGTTTATTCCCCGGGGGATTTAAACCAGTCGTTTCAAAATTTGAATGGTTGCGATTTAATATTGATAGACACCGCCGGACGCAGTCCTCATAACCAAGCCATGATGGATGAATTAAAAAAATTTCTGTCCCATTCGAAAATCGGCTTAATCCTACTGGCAATCAGCGCAACTACCAAATATCAGGATATGGTCTGCATCGCCGAGAATTTTTCCCGGATCGCCTATACTCATCTAATCTTCACCAAATTGGACGAGACGGACTGTTATGGACCATTGGTTAGTTTAGCCTGGAAGATTCGGCGTCCCATCTCCTATTTAACCACCGGTCAAAACGTGCCGGATGATATTGAGATTGCCAGATCGGACCGGTTGATTTCCTTTTTAATTAATAATCATGAAAACCAAGTTGCCCATAAGAGGTAGATATGGTAGACCAGGCAGAACGTTTGCGGGAAATAGTCCGCGGCAACCGCAGCTCTAACAACCCGGCCAGGGTTATTGCCGTAACCAGCGGAAAAGGCGGAGTCGGAAAAACCAACTTTGCGGTGAATTTGGGCATTATTCTGGCGAAATTAGGCGCTAGACCCCTATTGGTGGATGCCGATTTAGGCCTGGCCAATGTCGATGTGGTGCTGGGAATCATTCCCCAATATAATTTAGGCCACGTGATTTTAGGGGAAAAGAATATCGCTGATGTAATAGTTAATGGCCCTTCGGGGTTAAGAGTCATCGCCAGCGGCTCCGGTGTTTACCGGCTGGCTAATTTAAGCGAAAAAAGTTTGGAGCAGTGCCTGCAAAACCTAAATGAAATAGAGAAATTTACCGATATTATGATAATAGATACCGGCGCCGGACTGTCAAAAAATGTTTTAAAATTCGTCCTGGCCGCCGGGGAAGTAATCGTGGTCACCACCCCCGAACCCACAGCGATCACCGATGCCTATGGAGTTATTAAAGTGGTCGCCAGCGCCGATCGGAATACTTCGATCTGGTTGGTGGTAAATATGGTTCATAATGAAAATGAGGGTCTTCAAGTAATAGATCGTTTATCAACGGTATCACGGCGGTTTTTGGGGATCGAACTTTTGTCGTTAGGTTTTGTTCCCTGGGATCCGGTGGTTTCCAAGGCCGTTAAAGAGCAGCAGCCTTTTATTATCAGCCATCCGCGCTCTACGGCATCGCAGGCCCTCAATCAGATAGCTAGAAATTTGTTGAGTGAGACCGCAACCGACACCGCTTATACTGCAAGCTTCTTTGAGCGGCTGGTGGGGAAATTCCGCTAAATGGAGCAGTTGATGAAGATGAATTTTCAAGTTGGAGATTATGCTGAAATTGAAATACCGGAAGGTTATTTCCGGGGCGAATATCCCAGCCGGGTGGTGAATGTTTTCGACAACCGACTGGTTCTCAAGGCGCCGCGGGCTGCGGGTAATCTTATTCCCCTTAAACCGGGCTCCTCTTTGGTTATTAATATTTGTAAAAGGGATGCCCGTTATATCTTTGACAGCCAGGTGTTATCCTTGGATGAAAAAGAATTTGGCCTTTTAACATTAAAAGTTCCGGAAGTCATTGACCGCAAACAGCGCCGTTCGGACGTCCGGCTCTCCATCCGGATTCCAGTGGAACTGCTCTATTTTTACCGGGGGGGGACTCCGGTGGCCTCCCATACTTTGAATTCCATCGACATTAGCGCCGGTGGAGTGCGTATTGAAACCCCCGATGAATTTCCGTTACACACCAAGCTGTATGTGGCGATTGTTTTACCGGATAGCGATGAGGAAATCACCTCTTACGCCGATGTGGTCAGAACCGGAAAACTTCCACGGCCGGAACCGGGGTCGTTGAATAATTATTGGGCCAGTTTACATTTTTTGAATATGTCGGAAAACAAAAAAAAGAAGATTCTGAAATTTATTTACAAGCAGCAGGAATTGAGGGTAAAAGGTCTAATTTAACCCTTGGGAGGCGGGATTATGGAAATATCCCAATATTTGAGTGTATTTATTGATGAAAGCCAAGAACATCTCCTGACATTAAACCAGTCGTTGTTGGAATTGGAACACGATCCTGAAAATTCCGCTATTTTGGACAAGATTTTCCGGGCCGCCCATACATTAAAAGGCGCCTCAGCTACCATGGGTTTTAATAAGATGTCCAACCTTACCCATGCCATGGAGGATGTCTTAAGTAAGCTCCGAGCTAAAGAACTTAGCCTGACTCCCGAGATTATTAACTCTCTTTTTGAGTCCGTCGATTTATTGGAGATTCTCTCCAATAAGATCGGCGAAGGTATCGAGGAGGACATCGAGATTACCGGGGCGGTTCAAAACTTGCGCCGGTTTATCGCCGGAGAGTCCATTCAACCCCAGAACGATCGCCGTCAAAACCTGCAATTGCGTTTCCTGGAAACCGAGAAGGAACAGATTATAAATGCGGTAAACAGCGGTTCTAAATTTTATCATATCAATGTAACTTTAGTGGAGAATTGTTTATTAAAAGGCGCCCGCGTATTTATGGTGCTGCGGGAGATTGAGAAGTTGGGCACCATTGTCCGGAGTATTCCCACTGTTAAAGATCTGGAAGACGAAAACTTTGATTTGCAATTCATTGTCGGAGTACTGTCAACCAATTCCGAGGCTGAATTCGTCAAGGCCGTCTCCAATATCCTGGATGTTGAAAAAGTGACGGTCGAGGAAGCCAAACTTGAACAGATGCTGATTGAGAAGCGGGTTCAAGACACGGTTGATCATGATCGCGGGAAAACCAGTCCCGTCCAAACGGTCCGGGTTGAGATCAAGAAATTGGATGATTTGATGAATCTAGTCGGCGAGCTGGTTATCAGCCGTTCCCGCCTGGAATCCTTAGGAGCGGTCATTGCTTCCAAAGACCTGAACGAAGTGGTCGAACAGGTAGGCCGGCTTACTCTGGATCTCCGGGATAATGTTTTGAAAGCCCGGATGGTTCCCATCGACACCGTTTTTTCACGTTTCCCGAGATTGGTTCGGGATTTGTCCCGGGAGTTAAATAAAGAGGTGGAACTGGAAATTCATGGCCGGGAGACTGAACTCGACCGGACCGTAATCGATGAAATCGGGGATCCGTTGGTACATATTATCAGAAATGCCGTTGATCACGGGATTGAACCGCCGGAGGAGCGCGAACGTAATAATAAAGCCCCAAAAGGAAAGGTTGTTTTAAACGCTTACCAGGAAGGCAACTCAGTCGTCATTACCATTGAAGATGACGGCAGGGGTTTTGACATCAAAAGGGTCAAAGAAAAGGCTATAAAATCGGGGCTGCTCTCCCCGGAAGCCCTGGCTGAAATGCGGGAACAGGACATTTTGGAAGTTACCTTTTTGCCCGGTTTCTCTACCGCCGACCAAGTTACCAACATATCCGGCCGCGGCGTGGGCATGGATGTGGTGAAATCAAAGGTTGACGCCTTGGGAGGCTTTGTGGCCATTGAATCGGTTTATGGAGAAGGTTCCAAAATCACCATCCGTCTGCCTTTAACATTGGCTATTATTCAGACTCTGGTAATTCAATTGGGGAAAGAGATTTATGCCATCCCCTCCGGTTATGTCGAGCAAATCGTCAGCCTGAAGTCGAACGAAATCAGGCGGATCAATAAACAAGAAGTAATGATGTTCCGGGGGGAGGTTATACCGCTAATTCGCTTACAGGATGCCCTAGGAACACCGGACGCCATCAATTCCCAGCTTGAGGATTTGGATGTGGTGGTTTTGAAAGCGGGGGATCGTTTAATCGGTTGTATAGTGGACTCCCTATTACGCCAGCAGGATGTGGTTATTAAATCGCTCGGCGGTTATCTGGGGTCCATCAAAGGTATAGCCGGAGCCACGATTCTCGGTGACGGCCGGGTGGCTCTGATATTGGATGTAAGGGCCGTCGCTTAAAGGTTAAAAGGAGGTTTTTGGACCATGCGAGGAAAAGCTGAAGTTCACGAGGAAACTAAACAATTGGTAGTATTTAGATTGGGTAGTGAAGAATTCGGCGTTGATATTTTACAGGTTCATGAAATAGAAAAACTGGAGCAAGGTGTTACCAGGGTTCCCAAGTCTCCAAGCTTTGTCGAGGGAGTTATCAATCTCCGGGGAGAAATCGTCCCCATAGTTGATCTCCGTAAGCGCTTCGGTTTAACGGTCGGCGCTATCGGAATTGAATCCAGGGTGATGATTGTTGAAGTTAGCGGAAACCTGGTCGGGATGATGGTTGATGCCGTGGTTGAAGTATTACGGGTTAATGTTTCCGCAATTGAGTTGGCGCCTTCGATTACCAAAGGCGTCGATGCATATTTCTTGAGCGGGGTCGCCAAAATCGGTGAGCGCTTAATTATTCTACTCGATTTGGAGCGGGCTTTGTCCGCTGAAGAGGCCAACGAATTGACCGAGATGAAAATTGAGCCGGAGGTTTGAAATGTTTAACTTAAAAGACCTCAATCAAACTCATCTTGATGTTCTAAAGGAAATCGGCAATATCGGCGCCGGTCATTCGGCTACAGCGCTTGCCCAGTTAATCAGTGAAAAGATCAAGATGACCGTTCCCGATGTCTCAATCATGCCTTTGGGAGAGGTTAGTGATATTTTAGGCGGAGCTGAAGAGGAGGTTGTAGGTATCTTTATGCGGGTGCTGGGGGATGCGCCCGGTAAAATCATTTTTCTTTTTTCGGTTCTTGAGGCCCGGACTTTAATCGACATGATCCTTCATTCTCCGGAAGGTACCACTCAAAAGTTTGGCGAGTTCGAACAGTCGGCCATGAAAGAAATCGGTAATATAATGACCGGCGCCTACCTTTACGCCCTGACCAAACTTACCGGTTTGCATCAGCTCTCCTCAGTTCCGGCTTTTTCCTGCGATATGGTCGGGGCGATAATCAATTCCGCGCTAGCTGATTTAGGAATAATAGGAGACTACGCTTTGTTAATTGAAACTGAGTTCATTTTAATTGAGCGCAAAATTAATGGCCATTTCTTTTTGGTGCCGGATCCCGGAGCTTTAGAGATTATATTAGGCGCTCTCGGGGTTGGGCCGGTATGTCAGAAGTAATACGGGTCGGCATGGCTGAATTAAAAGTTGCTAGAGCTCCCGGCCGGATCGTAACTTTAGGTCTGGGGTCGTGTTTGGGGGTTTGCGCTTATGATTCGGTTCAAAAGGTAGGCGGAATGGTTCATATTATGTTGCCCGACAGTTCCCTGGCCATTGGACCTACTAACCCCGCCAAGTTCGCGGATACCGGCGTCCCGTTTTTGATGGAGGAAATGATTAAGCACGGAGCTTCACTCCGGAGTATTACTGTGAAAATTGTGGGCGGTGCGGAGATGTTTAATACCGGAGGCAGCGAGACCCATCTGGCGGTTGGCGAAAGAAACATTGCCGCCGTTGAAGAAACTTGCCGGAAGTTCAAAATACCGATAGCCGCTAAGAGTGTTGGTGGGCATGCCGGTAAAAGCGTTACTTTGAATCTTGACACCGGAGCGGTTGAGGTAAAATCGATGAATGAAGTTTTTATGCTTTAGGATTGTTAAAGGTTCAACTGCGGAAGAACAGGGATGAAGAGTAACACCAACCGGAGGGAGCGTGGAGTTACGCAGTGAGGAGGGTAGCTATGTCAGTCGACAAAACGGCTCAGAGTGAGGAAGAGCTTTGGCAAAATTACTTGATGCTGAAAACTCCGGCGGCCAGGGAGGCTATTATTCTACGTTACGCTCCCTTGGTTAAATACGTTGCAGGTAGAGTTGCCATAGGTTTGCCGTCCAATGTCGAGTTTGATGACTTAGTAAGTTTTGGAGTATTTGGATTGATGGATGCCATCGAAAAATTCGATCCCACCCGGGGAATAAAATTTGAAACATATGCCATAGCAAGGATCAGGGGAGCCATTCTTGACGGATTGCGAAGCAACGATTGGGTGCCCCGGTCGGTCCGGCAAAAATCCCGGGAATTGGAACGCATCTGTGCCGAACTGGAAAACCGTTTGGGACGGTCTGCTACCGACCAGGAGATCTGTGAAGCCATGGGAATGAACCTCCAAGAGTTTTACCAACTCCTTTCCGAAGTTAGTTGTACCACCTTAAGCTCCCTTGATGAACTGTGGCTAGTCCATTCCAATGATGACGATACCGTTCGGGTCCTTGACCTGGTGCGTAATAATGACAGCGAAGACCCCCTTCATCAGGTGGAGATGGAGGAGATTAAATCTACTTTAGCAACGGCTATTGATTGCTTGCCGGAAAGGGAGCGAATGGTTATCGCCTTATATTATTATGAAGGGTTAACCTTAAAAGAGATAGGCGAGATCATGGAGATATCCGAGTCACGGGTATCACAAATACATACGAAAGCAATTTTCAGACTTCGCGGCCGGTTAAACCGCTGGCGAAAATCGATCGAGGAGGTGTAAAATATGGCGGATGAAATGAACCCCACCGTAAAAATTCCGGATAAAGACGGACGTTGCCGTATTCAAGTTTCTAGTAACAATATGGAAGCGTTTATATTGATCGACCCCCCCGTTGGGGAAGGGAAGTGGCCTACTAAAGCCGATGCCGTGGAGGCTATCCGCGCCGAGAATGTTGCCTACGGGATAATTGAGAGCGCCATAGACGAAGCAATATTGAAAAGAACCGCCAAAGGGATTTTGTTTGCCAAGGGGAAAGCCCCTGTTGCCGGCAAGGATGCCGAACTTAATCTCTTCTTCGAAACCGGGGTGTTTCGTAAAGCTTGTTTAGAGGATGAGACCGGCCGGGTTGATTTCCGGCAGATTCAAACGGTTCAAAACGTGACGCCCGGGCAGATTATAGCCGAAAAAATACCTGCTACTCCCGGGGAACCGGGTTTCGATGTCCGGGGGCGGGAGATTCCGGCTGTCGCAGGCAAAGATAAAGCAATCAAACTTGGCAAAAACGTTGCTTGGAGTGAAGACGGTACCAAAATAATGGCTACCTCCGGTGGTGAGCCAAGCTTCATAGCTGGCCGGATAAGTGTGCAGCCCGTCCATGAGCTTAAGGGAGATGTCAATTTTGATACCGGAAATATTAACTTTTCCGGTAATTTAGTAGTTCGCGGCAATGTCGAAAGTGGTTTTAAAGTTGAGGCTGAAGGGGAAGTAACTATTTACGGCAATGTCGACTCGGCCGATATTCGGGCCGGGGGTAATCTACTTATTCAGGGCGGTATCTCCGGCATGGATAAATCGGAAATTTATTGCGGCGGTGATTTTTCGGCTAAATACATCGAACATGCTACCGTGACTTGTGATGGGACAGTTACCGTAAAAGAGGCTATCATGCACTGCCAGGTCAGCGCCGATCAGAAAGTCATAGTTGAAGGCGGTAAAGGGTTGATTGTCGGGGGTTTAGTCCGATCTGGCGAAGAAATTTCCGCCAAAACCATCGGATCGAGGTTGGGCACGGTGACTGAGTTGGATGTGGGAGTAAGGCCCAAGACTAAACAGGAATTGTTGGAATTGGAAACCCAACTTAAACAAAACTCCGATAGTCTGGAAAAAGCCGAAAAAGCGATAGCCATTTTAAGTAAGATCCCCAATTTATCCGATGAAAAAAAAGAAATGCTCCAAAACCTAGTAAAAACCTCCTATGCCTTAAAGGCCCAAATTACTGAGGCTGAAACAAGACATCAGGCAATCTTGAATGAAATCCAGACCCCTTCCCGGGAAAAAGGCCGGATCAAAGTTAAAGATATTATGTTTCCCGGAGTGAGAGTAACCATGGGTAAAACCACCATCATGATCCAGGACGAAATCAAATATGCCACCTTGGTTTATAGTGAAGGAGAGATTCAGATTCAGCCGTACCGTTGAGAAGTGTGAAATGGGATGTTGGAAGTGGGAAGTTGGAAGTGGGAATTAAAAATGATCGCGGTTATTATCGCGGCTCCCGCCGGATGATAGCGGGGGCGATTAGACAACCGGCCTGTTTTTCTCTCTTCCCGCTTCCCGCATCTTGCTTCCCGTAAAGGGGTGGGGAGAATTGTATAAACCATTGGATCTCCAGACTATTTTACCCCGTACTATGGATTTACAGCGTATCCAGCAGGTTCAAAACAGCCGTCCGGTGGTTGATCAGCAAGAATATTCCCGGGAGGCGCTTAAACAATCTCAGATACGCCAGGAAAGAGTTGAACAGAACGAAGCCTCGGCGGAAGGGAACCGGGTACATGACGATGCCTTTAATAATGAAAAGAATCGCTCAAGGCGCTACCGGCGCTACAGCTTAAAAAGAAAACCCCAAGCCGTGGCCGACACTCCGGAACAAGCTGATGATTCCGAGCGGGGTCAGCATATCGATATTAAGATATGAACCGGAGGGGAAGAAAGTGAAAAGCGATTACGGCAACTTACACGCCTTTTCCATCTCACCTTTCACTGTCCCGGATTGGAGGCAACGATAGTGCAAGCAGGGGAAGTAATTTTTATTGTTCTGCTTAATTGTCTGGTTATTATTGTCTGCTATATTTTTCAAAAAAAGTCGCTTCAAAAACATATTAAACATTTAAAAACCGAAGTCCAGGATTTGGAAGACCTGGTTGCCGCCATCATAGAGGAATTTGAAGAAATTGCGGAGCAGAATGCAGCGGAAATCCATCCCAGGAATAATACGATCGAGGTAAGTCCTTTACCCGAGTCCAATCGCGAAACGCCGGCCAATCGGCAATCGAATGACGTTGAAACTGAAACTAACGACGAACCGGATCCGTTAACCACTGATATACCATCAGCCAATCAGATTTATACGGAGATAAAGTCCAGCTCCCCGGTTAATCCGAAGCCTGCCATCGAACCTCTTCGCAGTACCGGTAAAAGGCTGGTAAACGATCCCAGACACCAGCGCGTTTTGGAACTGTGGGATCAAGGAGTCTCCGTTGAAGAGATCGCCAAACAACTTGGAACCGGCAGAGGGGAAATTCAGTTGGTACTCGGAATATATCGAAGGAGTTAGGGCCGTGCCGGTTGGTACGGTTTTATTCTAATGAGGAAACAGACTATAGACACTAAAATGGTAAACAATCAAAAAACTCCAAATTTCAGCGGCCTCTTTGGGGTTTTATTTTTAATTCTGGCCGGACTGATATTTATAAATTCGGGAATATTCGCGATTAGAAATGTCACCGTCAAGGGCAATCAACTGGTGCCAGTTGAGGATATTCTATTTGCCGCCCATTTAAACCGTTATAAAAATATTTTTCAGGTCGATACCGCCAAAATCCAGCAAGAAATTGTCCGTAATCCGCAGATCGCCTCGGTGAAAATATCCCGTATTTTTCCGAATAAAATTGAACTTTTGATTAAAGAAAGGCGTCCGGTTTGCTTATTGTTATATTTAGGCAATCTTTTGATTATCGGTGAAGACTCGGTGCTGATGGGGGTGAAAGATGAAAATGACCCCATTGACCTCCCGATTGTAACCGGTGTTCAACTTAAAAAAGCCAAGATTGGCGGGAAAGTAACTGGTGAACGGTTTAAGACCGCCTTAAAAATATTAAAGCTGGCTGATGATGATATCGGTCCGATGATTAGTGAAATAAACCCGGTCAACCTTCAATTGTATTTGGACCCGCCCAACTCCGCGCATACCGTGAAAGTGGACTTGGGAGCAGATCTGGCGCTCGAAAAAAAGATCTATAATCTACGGGCAATTTTATCTCACACCTCGCCGGATGAATTGGAAAAGATTGATTTAAGAGTGGCCGATCTTCCGACAATTATCAAGCTTAAAAAGCCCATTAAAAATAAACCCTAAGCAATAAAATATTTTCCGCATCCGGAAGGTTTAACTCAAAGCTGTGCAGAAATAATTAGGTGATTATCTAATTTCCAGCAAATGGATTTTCATCTGTATTCACACGGGAGGAACGTTTTAATGCTTGAGTTTGAAGTGGCCAATCAACAATTTGCTTCGATCAAGGTTATTGGGGTCGGAGGCGGAGGTACCAATGCCGTTAACCGGATGATTGAAGCAAAAATTCAGGGAGTGGAGTTTATAGCCATTAATACCGATGGTCAAGCATTAAACCGCTCAAATGCCGATATCAGGTTAAGGATTGGCGATAAATTAACCAAAGGTTTGGGCGCCGGCGCCAATCCGGAAATCGGGCAACAGGCAGCCATTGAGAGCAAGGATGAGTTATTAGGGGTGCTCCAAGGGGCTGATATGGTCTTCATCACCGCCGGAATGGGTGGAGGCACCGGCACCGGCGCGGCGCCGATCATCGCTCAAATGGCTAAAGACATCGGCGCTTTGACTGTGGGGGTGGTTACCAAACCATTTTTATTTGAAGGCCGAATCCGCTTAAACCAGGCGGAAAAGGGAGTGGCTACTCTCAAAGAGAACGTGGACACTTTAATCACCATTCCCAATGAGCGGTTACTGCAAATAGTTGATAAAACAACCTCCATACTTGACGCTTTCCGGATGGCCGACGATGTTTTACGCCAAGGTGTTCAGGGTATATCGGATTTAATAACCATAACCGGGCTGATCAATGTTGATTTCGCCGATGTGAAAACGATTATGAGCCAGGCGGGTTCGGCATTGATGGGAATCGGAATCGCCAAAGGCGAAAACAGGGCGGTGGAAGCTGCTAAAGCAGCCGTGCAAAGCCCTTTATTGGAAACTGCTATTGAAGGTTCCAAAGGGGTATTGTTAAATATTACCGGTAGTACTAATTTAGGGCTGCACGAAGTTAACGAAGCCGCGGCAATTGTAACTGAAGCGGCTGATCCCGATGCCAATATCATTTTTGGGGCTGTTATTGATGAGTCTTTAGGGGATGAAATCCGGGTAACCGTTATTGCCACAGGCTTTGAACAGCGCCGTTCCCGCCGGATGGGACTGGATGAGTTGGAAATCAGGCCTTTTTTAAGCGATGATTTGGAAATCCCGGCCTTCTTGAGAAAAAAATAGGTTATTTGGCCTAGTATTAGGAGCCAAAAGTCAGAAGACGAATCTAAAGCTTCGAAGCCGTTCTTTAAAAGTCTTATTCTGGCTTCCGAATTCTGGCTCCGAGCATTTTATTATAATAACACAAAGCGTTCAGAGTTTTCTCTGAGCGCTTTGCCGTTTTTTAAGGATCATCGGTAAAAAGCAAAAAAAAAACCTAGATTCCGGGATTTTTCTCATCATTACAGCAGCATTCTACAGTGGTTTCCATTAACAGAAGATATTAAATTTGCCGGAGAGCTTTGAGATTATAGTTTGAAGGAGCTCACCAAGATTATTGGCTCCTGACTCCTGGCTCCCATCTCCCATCTTTTTAACTATTTTTAGATATTCTACGGTTTGATTATAGAGGAATATCCCGGCTTTATTTGTAAAATGACATGAAGGATGATGAACTAGCGTGCAAGCAGTTAAAGTTTATCTGGATTTGCCTCTTCTTGGGGCGCTGATGGGTTGGGCGCAGGATGCCACTTTGCTATGGATGGTTGCCCAGATCAGCGGAGTAAGAGTAAACTTTGGGCGGTTGGTTTTAGGTGGCGCGATCGGCGGTGTTTTTCAATTTATTTTACTTGCTAATCAAGCGTCAGCAGGAATTTTGAACCCCTGGATTCTTTCCCCGCTGTTTTTTTTAGTTATTATACCGTTGGTTATGGTTCTGATTACTTTTTTACCGGTTAACCACAGAAAAATAATCCGCATTCTCGGCTACTTTTACCTGCTCTCTTTCTTGCTCTCCGGGATACATTGGGGGATCGACAGTCTTAATGAACGGTTTTTTCATTGGCAAATTACCTTATTTTGGCGTTTCTGTTTGCACCTGACCTTAATCTTGCTATTGGGCGAGATGGGGTGGGGGATTGTTCACCGGAAGATTTGGGAACAAATCAGTCTTTATCCCATTCAAATCGATTGGAACGGCCAACAGGTAAAGTTAAACGCTTTGCTGGATACCGGAAACCGGCTTCATGATCCTTTAACTAAAGCGCCGGTAATAATCATTGAATTAAACCGGATTCAAAATTTTCTGCCAAAGGAGGTTCTGGAATTAACCGCCAGTTTTAGCTCCCCTGATCTCCCGGATGTACTTGATCTGCCTGAATTCTGGGTTGAGCGGGTAAGGGTACTGCCTTTTCATTCTTTGGGCCGGGATCACGGAATTCTGATCGGGTTTCGCCCGGATCGACTGACTGTTTGGCAAAAACAACAAGAGACTATTCATAAAAATGTAGTGGTGGCGCTTTACAACCGGCCGCTGTCGCCGGAAGGAGTTTTTCAAGCATTAATTCCTCCGGCGGTTTTAAAACAATCTTAAAGCGCAGGACATCTATTCAGGACTGGAATTTAGAAGTCAAAGAGTCAGAATTCAGAAGGCGGCAGCTACTTTTTTAATGTCTAAATTGGAAAACAGATTGACTCTTAATTCTGGCTTTTAAATTCCGGCTTCTAGGGTTCTATTACATGTTTTATAAACCTTGAGCAGCCATAAGAGGTAATACCAGGCTGACCATGTTAAAAAGAGGAGAGAGACTGATGTTAACTGGCTGGAAGAAGCGGGAGTTATGGTTTAGGTTATTTTTGATCAATCTTCTATTAAAAATAGGGTTAAGCCCTAAATTGGTGGCTTATGTTGGAAGCAGTGAGGCGTTGCCGCCGCCTTTATCGAATGAAGAGGAAATTTACCTACTGGACCGTTTGTCAGCCGGGGACCGGGCGGTTAAAACCATTTTAATCGAACGGAATCTGCGGTTGGTTGTCTATATAGCCCGGAAATTTGAGAACACCGGGGTGGGGATCGAGGATCTGGTTTCCATCGGAACCATCGGTCTAATTAAGGCGGTGAATACTTTTGACCCCGGAAAAAAGATTAAACTGGCGACTTATGCCTCCCGTTGCATCGAAAATGAGATTTTGATGTATTTGCGACGGAACAGTAAAATCCGGGCCGAGGTCTCCTTTGATGAGCCGTTAAATATCGATTGGGACGGCAATGAACTTTTGCTCTCGGATGTGTTGGGGACCGAGAATGATTCCACTTATAAGTATGTTGAGGAAGAGATTGAGAAGAATCTGTTGGACTCGGCAATGGGCTACCTCTCCAACCGGGAAAAAGTGATTGTGGAGTTGCGTTTTGGGTTGAAAGACGGGACGGAAAGGAC
The DNA here is from genome assembly GCA_050260935.1 of Bacillota bacterium. Lineage (GTDB taxonomy): Bacteria > Bacillota > UBA4882 > UBA8346 > UBA8346 > UBA8346. The sequence goes on along the minus strand of JBLNCU010000004.1, from coordinate 1,023 downwards.
CCAAAAAGAAGTGGCTGATTTTTTAGGCATTTCCCAGTCCTATATCTCGCGTTTAGAAAAGAGGATTATCCGGAAGTTGAAAAAAGAGATCCGCAGACTGGATTAGATGGAAAACGCAAACAACTTTCCAACTTCATTTCCCGCTTCCCATTTTGTCCTTAAGGTATATAATTAATTATTATGAAGATCATTTTAAGAGAAGATCGGAAATGGCTGAGCGGGTAACGAAGGACTATTTTTACATTTGACCACGCGTTGGAGAGGAAGGCGCTCTTCCGTCTGAAAACAGTTGTCAAACGCCGTTTTGGAAGCCGTTTATCCAAATTGATCTTCTATGGCTCGAAAGCCCGCGGTGATTTCGACCCGTGGTCCGACTTGGGCGTGGCAATTATCATCCAAGCCCTTACCCGGGAGGGAAAAAAGCTACTCTTTGAAACGATAGCGGAGTTAGAACTTGATTACCTAACGCCGCTGTCAACATTAGTGTTGCCCGGGGAAAAGTTTGGGCGGTTGCATCACCGGGAAAGCGGAATTGCGGTGGATATTGAAAACGGAGGGTATTCCGTTATGACTGAAGAAAATAAATTAGAGAATATCACAGCGGAAAGCGGAAATTGACGAACTGGGGAGTTTCTAGCCGCCGCCGAATTATTGGCCGGAAACCGCTTGGTAAATGATGCTGTTTCCCGGTTATATTATTATTTATTGAATTATATTAGAGCTCTTCTATTGACGGAAGGAATTGCATCGAATAGCCATGAAGGTGCTTTGCGAATGCTGGGACTTTGTTTTATTAAAAAGGGATTTCTAAGCCCAGAGGTTTCCCATGTATATCAAAAGAATATCTCCAGAGAAAAGGTTTTTACATCAATAAGTTTATATTATAATACTGTATGGGGGGCTTAAATAATGGTGAAAACAGTGGCTTTAGTGATAGCCGAAAAGGTTTTTCGCGACGAAGAATACCAGGTTCCGAAGGAGATTTTAGAAAAAGCCGGTTTTAAAGTTCTTACGGTCTCCACT
>JBLNCU010000003.1:0-9104 GCA_050260935.1 Bacillota bacterium | reverse complement strand
ACTTATCATGGGATGAGGAATTACTGGAAATTATTGGGGCTTCGAAAGCCATGATGGCCGAAGTCTTGCCGTCGTCCGGTTTGTTTGGCCATACGGTTCAGTTGAACCGGCTTCCGGCAGGAATTCCGATTACCGGAATTGTCGGCGACTCACAAGGGGCTTTGTTCGGGGAAGCTTGTTTTCAACCGGGAATGGCCAAAGCCACTTATGGAACAGGAACCTCAATGATGATGTATGTGGGAGAAAAACCGCTCCCTCCGGCCAACGGGTTAGTGGCCACCCTGGCTTGGGGCGTCCGGGGGCGAGTGGGATATGCCCTGGAAGGAATTATCAACGTTACCGGCGCCACTATGCAATGGCTCCGGGACGGGCTCGGCATCATCGACAACGTTGCCAGGAGCGGCGAAATCGCCGCCCAACTATCCGGAAACGAAGGTATATATTTAGTCCCGGCTTTTGTGGGCTTGGGCGCTCCATACTGGGATATGGACGCGCGGGGCTTGCTGACCGGTTTAACCCGCGGTACCAGACGGGAACATCTAATCCGGGCCGGACTCGAGTCCATCGCTTACCAGGTAAAGGATGTATTCGAACTGGTGAAGCAGGGGAGCGGCATCCCTTTGATTTCTTTACGGGCCGACGGGGGAGCGGCGGCCAATGAATTCTTAATGCAATTTCAAGCCGGGATTTTAAATGTCGAAGTCACCAGACCCCATATCCGGGAGGTTTCCGCTTTGGGGGCAACTTATTTGGCCGGCTTAGAAGTTGGGTTTTGGAATTCTTTAGAAGAAATTGCCGCCACTTGGAAGTCCGACCGGGTATTTGTTCCCCAAATGCCGGAAGCGGAAAGAATTAAACTGTATCAAGAATGGCAGACAGCGGTTAAAAGGGCTTTAACCGCCAAAGAATAAATCGGAATGATTATGGGGGTATGATGGTGCCGTTAGATGAAAATGCTTCCCGGAAGGTAATGGTGGAAATCGGGCAACGGCTTTATCAAAGAGGTCTTTTAGTTGGAGAAGACGGAAATTTTAGTGTCAAAATAGCCGACAATGAAATTTTAATAACTCCCACGGGGGTTTGCAAGGGTTACCTCGAACCGGAACAGATTCCAAAGGTTGATTTGGAGGGGAGGATGCTGTCAGGCCGAGTCAAACCGGCCCGGGATATCCGCATGCATCTGGCGGTCTATCAGTGCCGCCCTGATGTCCGGGCTTTGGTTCATGCTCATCCTCCGGTGGCTACCGGCTTTGCTATCGCCGGAGTTCCCATCAAGATTACCTCGCCGGAGGTGATTTTTAGTTTACGGAATATCGGCTTGACGGAATATGCGGCTCCTACCACCGATCAGGTTCCGAAGGTTGTCCGGAAGAAATTGAGTGAGACTCCGGATTGTGATGCGTTATTATTGGCCAGTCACGGGGCTTTAACCATGGGGACTGACCTCCATGCGGCTTTTTATAAAATGGAAACCCTGGAGATGTACCTCAAGGCTACTTTAGTCGCCAGATTGCTGGGAAATGAAAATACCTTGAATGAAAGACAAATCAACGAACTCAAAGAGCTGATGAAAAAAGGCCCCGCTGCTTCCGAGGTTGGAAATGGGGAAGCCTTCAATCAAAGGGAGTTTCAGCAGGGTGGTTCCCCGCCGGGAATTAACCGGAACCAAATTGCTGAATTAGTGAAAGCAGTCGTCTTTGAAGTGCTAAAACAGATGGAAGATGGTAAGAGTGGACGCTAAAGCAAGAACTAAGCCTGTTTTAGAGGAGGAGATACCGTTTGACCGGATATTTATTGGGGATTGATTGCGGTACAGGTGGGGCAAAGGCTTGTATTATCGATGATCAGGCCAACATTCTGGCGTATGCTTTCCGGGAGTATTCTATTATTATTAATAAACCAGGTTGGTCGGAACACGATCCCAAGTTGTATTGGGAGATTGTCTGCGACTTAATTAAAGAGTGCCTGCAAAAAGCGGCGATTAACCCCAAGGATATTAAAGGGGTAGCTAATTCGGCCGCTCTACCGTGTTTGGTCATGGTGGATCAAGATCAACAGCCTATTGAAATGGCTTATAATCTGATGGATCGCCGCGCCACCAGCGAGGTGGCCTGGATTAAAGAGCATATCGGAGCTGACCGAGTCTTTCAAATCACCGGAAACCGCTTGGAGGACCATCCGGCGCTGGTCAATCTACTCTGGGAGAAAAATAACCGGCCGGACTCCTACCGGAGGATCGTTAAAGCCCTGACGATTGACGGATACATCCGGTTGAAATTAACCGGCCGCTCCACTGTTAATTATTCTAACGCCGCTTTTTACGGGATCGCCTTTAATATCTTAACCAAAAGATTTGATAAAGGAATCCTCAACCAAATCGGGATCTCCGAAAGTTTAATCCCGGAGTTGTTCCCCTGTGAGGCCATCATCGGCGAGGTTACGGCCAAAGCCGCGGCTGAAACCGGATTGGTTCAAGGAATTCCTGTCGCCGCGGGCCAATTGGATTGTAATGCCGGTTGGGTTGGCGCAGGTGCCATCCGGGAAGGCGATATCCAGATGAATCTAGGTACAGTCGGTAATTTCGGGATCATTCATAAAGATACCAATTTTATAGAAACCATGATTGTTTGCCCTTACACCATTGATTCCACCAATACCTATATCACCATTCCTACCACCACCACAGGCGGGCAGTTATTACGGTATTTGCGGGACAATTTTTCCCAGTTGGAAATGGCGCTGGAAAAAATGGTGCCGCTGAACGCTTTCGATCTTTTAAATATGGAAGCGGAAAAAGTTGCCGCCGGCAGTGATGGTTTAGTGGTTCTCCCTTATTTGATGGGGGAGCGGACTCCCTTATGGGATGTTGATGCCCGAGGGGTTGTATTCGGGCTTTCCTTATCTCACACCAAGGCCCATTTGGTCCGGGCAATGATGGAAGCTGTGGCCTACGCCCTTTATCATTCTTTTACCCTGATTAAAGAGACCGGCAAGAAAATTAATTTTCCAATTGTGCTAAACGAGGGTGGCGCCAAAAGTAAATTATGGCGCCGGATAATCACCGATGTCTTTGATATCCCCACCGTACTCACTAAAGAAAGGATCGGCGCTCCATATGGAGATGCTGTTTTGGCGGGGGTGGCCACCGGCATTTTTAAAGATTTTACCATTACCAGAGAAAAAGCTGAATACATCGATTTAATGGAACCGATCCCCGAAAATCATCAGCTTTATATGGAATACTACCGGATTTACCGGAACCTTTACGAGCATGTAAAGGATGATTTTAAGGATTTGGCTCATTTACGCAACACTAATACTAAATAACTGATCAGTGGATTGCCTAGTTTCTAATTTTAGCTTCAGCCGCAATATCTGATAGAATATCAGGTTTAGCGCCAATATATTGCGGCTGAAGAACTAAATAAAGCACTGAGGTAATTCTTAATTGAAGGGTAACTTATGGGATTTAACTTTATAAAGGATTTTTTGACGGCCTGCGACCGATATATACACGAGGTCGGAAGCTATGACGAACTGGCCTGTAAATTGTCGCAGGCCGGTTATTCTCCAGAAGTAAGAGCTAAATACATCAAGCCGCCTCTGGCCGCCGATCTCCATTTACATTCCAATTGCTCCGACGGACAGCTTTTTCCAAGGCAAGTAGCATGGATGGCCCGTTTAATCGGATTAAAAGCCGCGGCTTTAGTTGATCATAACAGCATAACAGGAACATATGAATTTGTTACAACCGCAAGGCAGTTAGGGTTAGAGGCTTGGGCGGGCGCCGAATTGGGCACAACTATGCCGGGCTGTGAGATTCTGGTCTACTTTCCTAAAACCGAGCCGTTTTTTCGATTTTTAAAACGCCCTGAAGCGGCGGCATTTATCAACACCCTTCAACAGCGGCAGGATACCTTGGATCAACTGGCCTCGCAAGCTATTCCTGAACTTAACACCCTCCTGGCCCGGATGGGAAAAACCGACTTTATTACTGAAGAGGAGTTGGCCCGCTGGTATTCCGGGGTCAAGCCCTATTACCCTGGGACATTAAGTGTCTTGTTTTTAAAACGGTTAACCCCGGATGAACAGAGTTTGCTGGGAATTTTCAACCCCCGGCAAGTGACGGCTAAGATTCTAACACCGATTTTAGAACACCTTCAGCAGGTAAAACCGGCTCCGGAAATAGATACCTTCAGTTTGATCAGGGATTTAAAAAAACAAGACTTTCCGGTGCTGGCAGTCTTGGCCCATCCAGTGGAAATGATTGGTAAAGGGCGCTTAAGTTTGGAAGAGATTCGGGATTATATAATGGATATGGCCTTAAATCATGATTTAGACGGAATCGAAGTCCGCAATCCCCGGGACGGAGAAGAAGAAGCCGCGGAATGGCACCGCGACTGGGAAATGGTTCGCCGTGAGTTAAAGGCTAAGAAAGGGCGGGATTTTTGGGGATTCAGTTTTAACAGCGATTTTCATATTTTGATTCCCCGGAAAGACAGCGCCACTTTTATTCTGGGCTATGGTTTGCTAGACGAAGCCCATCCGGAGGGTAACGGCAAACCCGATTATGATTGGACAGTATTTCGCGCCATGCTGGAAAATGGTTGGAGAGATCCCGGAAAAGATCATCTTTAATCACAGTTGGATAAATGATAACGCTTGTGTTGACTCGCTTTTTAGAGGTATTGAAATTTGAATTTCATAACGGGAAAATTTCCAGTGGAATTTAAACTTCATGAGGGGGGTTAGTGGAATGCTCATCGGCTTTGACCTTGGAACAACTAATTGCAAGGCCTTTGTTTTTGACGATTATGGAAAAATTTTAGGCAGCGCAACCGATGAATATCCGATTATCAGCACACAACCGGGTTATGCGGAACAAGATGCGGAATTGTTATGGAAGATATCCAAGAGTGTTATCGGCCAAGCCATTAAAAAAAGCGGAGTTTCCTCGGTAAAAGCCTTATCTATCTCCGTTCAGGGCGATGCTGTTATCCCGGTTGCCCGTAATTTTCAGCCCCTTTGCTCGGCTATCCTGGGAATGGATTATCGTTCTTTGCCCCAAACCCAAGAATGCCTTCAAATATTCGGCAAGGACAAGCTTTTTCAAATTACCGGAATGCCGCCTCACCCCATCAATGCCTTAACTAAAATTCTTTGGATTAGAGAAAACCATCCGGAAATTGCTGAGCACACCTGGAAGTTCATGACCTATGCCGACTTTCTCATGGGTAAACTGGGAGCCGACCCCGTAATTGATTATTCAATGGCCTCCAGGACAATGGGCTTTTCATTAAAGGAAAAGGATTGGTCCCTGGACATTCTTGAGCCCTTAGGACTTAATGTCGAACAATTTTCCCAACCGGAGCCTTCCGGAAAAGTAGTTGGGAGATTATCCTCCGTTTTACTGGAAGAGTTCGGATTAAAGGGTGAGACTCTGCTGGTCTCCGGGGGGCACGATCAAACTTGCGCCGGAATAGGAGCCGGATTAATTCATGAGGGGATAGGGGTAGACTCGACCGGAACCGCTGAGGTACTTTCCACTGTATTTTCGAATCCTTTGCTAAACCAGCGAATGCTGGAATCTTATTATCCCTGTTATATTCATGCTAAAGCCGACCAGTACTTTACCTTTTCTTTGAATCACACCGGAGGAGTTGTTTACCAGTGGTTCCGTGACCAGTTAGCGGAGTGGGAAAAAAGGGAAGCGTCAAAATCAGGCGTCAGCGCCTATGAGATACTCAACAAAAAAATGCCCGATTATCCAACCCGGTTGTTCATTTTCCCCCACTTTAACGGGAGCGGTTCGCCAACCTGCGACCTGGCCTCAAAAGGAACGGTCTTCGGATTAACTTTGAATACCACTAAATACGAATTAGCACGGGCCTTTTTAGAAGGACTAACCTATGAACTCCGTTTGAATCTGGAAACCATGCAGGAGGCTGGTATCGAAATTGGCGAATTAATCGCCGTGGGTGGAGGGGCTAAATCTTCCCGCTGGTTGGAGATAAAGGCTGATATAACCAACCGTCCGGTAAAAATCCTCTGTAACTCAGAGGCGGCCTGCATGGGTGCAGCTATGTTGGCAGGGATTGGGAGCGGTGTTTACTCAAATTTCGAGGAAGCAGCCGGCGCTTGTGTTAAATACGCCGGGGTATACGAACCTACTAAGTCCACCGCTGCGCTTTATGAGGAGAGATATCGGATTTACCGGGATTTATATGAGACTGTTTTAAAGCTTAACCATACCATATAATAATAAATCTACTCAGGTATATTTTAAGGTGATAGTTAAAACTCTAGTCATTTCCGGCTCAGGAAAACGGTTATGACGGCGATCCCTAAAAATAGCCGGTACCAAACGAACGGCAGGAAACTGCTCTTTTTTAGCCAGCGGAGGAGCAGACCGATGACTAAAAACCCGACTACAGCCGAGGTGAGTACCCCGATTCCAAAAGGAAGACTGAAGGCATGAGCTGGTAAGTGACGGAGCTTTAAAATCCCGGCCCCGAAGATAATCGGAGTGGATAAGAGGAATGAAAAACGGGCGGCGTCTTGGCGGGTAAGGCCTAAAAAAAGTCCGCTGGCGATGGTAATCCCGGAACGCGACACCCCGGGGATGATTGCCAGGGCTTGGGAAAGACCGATCATGAAACTTGAGCCGAAGGAAATGTTCTGACTCCGCCGGCGCTTTGCACCGAGACGATCGGCCAAATATAGAACTAGGCCCATGATGATCAGCATGGCCGCTATAACGAGCGGGCCGCGGAAGATGGTTTCCGCCTCATTTTCCAATAGAAAGCCGATCACAGCCCCGGGAATGGAGGCGATGACTAGAAACCAGAAGAGCCTTCCCTCTGTGGTTTTGAAACCATGGATGAATCCATGGTAAATTAATTCCAGCCAGTCTCTCCAGAAGTAAGCGACTACAGCTATAAGAGTTCCCAGATGCAAAGCCACATCAAAGGTTAAACCCGGATCGGGCCATTGGCAGAGCCAGGGGATAAGGATTAGATGAGCCGAACTGGATATCGGCAGGAATTCCCCCAACCCTTGAGCCAGACCTAAAATAAAGGCTTGAAACACACTCATTTTAACCTCTCCTTGTCAAAGCAGCGGATCAATTCCGTGAATCTACCTAATGTAATATTCCTTTTTCGGATGAAAAAGTTTATGTATTTTATGAATGATCAGGTCTTTTTTCAACAGGCCGGTCACAAAAAGGATGCAGGCTATTGTCGAGACCAATATCACCGGTAAATAATCCCTCTCCTGAATATTGGCTCCGATAAAGGATGACGCCAAAATACCGGGAAACCTGACAATTGTAAAGATGAGAAAAAATTCGGAATGGTTGATCGGAATCAAACCGGAGATATAGAACTACAATTGCTATTATAAAAGGGGACAGGAAAATAAGATTTAAGATCAGCCCGTATTTGTAATGTTTTGCCATTTTACCGTCCTAGTTTTGGAAGATTTATTATTTACTATACTATATTTTACAGCGGTTGTCGAATCAATAAAGAGATTATAAGCAGGATATTCTTGTTTATTCACGTTTTAAACGAAATGGAAGGGCCCGGATGAATATTCATTAATTTGCGTATTGCTTCACCCGGATTCGATCCATAATAAATTGGGGGGTGAGGAGATGGACAATCAAAATCAGCCCAAAAATATGGGCGAAGTCAGCCGGACTCTAATGGAGAAGGCTAAAAAGGGCTTTGAATTCGGGAAGATGGGGCAACCGGATTCCCGGGATGTAGTGCAGGTGGGCCAACCTAAAAGTAATCATACAGGAATAGATCGCGGCCGGTGGGCCGATTAAACCGGAGATGTTTGATTAGGCTAATTCGGAGTTTCTCCCGTTTCCGGTCGTGGAAAAAATTGGGGATAATACTACTGTTTCTGGGGGCGCTGGCTGTCAGGATCCCATGGTTGTGGATGGTTCCCCGCTATATCGATGAATTAAAAGAAATAAACCTGGCTTATCAAATATATTTGGGGCGGGTTTATCCGCTTCATAATATGGCCCATGAGATCGGCGCGCTCCATAATTATATATTGGCCGGTATTTTTAAGCTTTTCGGCCCGAGCATCTATTGGCCGCGTTTATATGTAGCCTTGACCTCCGCCGCAACCGTGGTTCTCCTTTATTATCTCGGATGGAAAATGGACCACCGGTGGACAGGGGTTATCGCGGCCGGGCTGCTCTTAACCAACGGGATGCATATATTGGTAACCCATATGGCCTGGGCCAATTGCACCACCCCGTTTTTTTTCGCCTTGGCGTTGTTTGCCATCGTAAAAGCGGAGGAGTTAAGAAACGGCTACTGGTTGATTGGCGCCGGGTTTTTATGGGCCTTGGCTTTGCAAACCCATTCGTCGGTTATTATTTATGTTTTAATAACCTTTTTTTATGTATTAAAGCCGGCTTTCCGGAGAAAAACCGGTATTCCGCTTAAATATTGTTGGGGAGGGCTCTTTACTTTTAGCGCCGGCTACTCCAACATGATTATCTATAATCTGCTTACCAGGGGGGAGAGCATTCGCTGGATTTTTACCAAGGACTATACCTTGGAGAACAAGCCGGGCTTGTATAGTTACTGCCACAACCTAAACCAAATGTTTTGCGAGTTGATCCGGTCCATCAGCTCCACCTATTCAGCTTATAATAACATCCGGGATTATTTGGGGCAGCCCCATTTTTTACTGGCGGTTATTTTTTTAAGTGCCGGAATTTACTGGGCGATCAAGGAAAAGAAAACATTGCCGGTCTTGTTTTTAGCCGGAGGCTTTATCGTCATTCCCTGGATTAACCGCCGGTTCGGCTTTTATATCGTTACCAGGTACATTATGCCGCTCATCATCTGCTCTCTTTTGTTGATGGCTTTAGGATTAAGCAGGACACTTCGAAAGATCGCCTCCAGATTCGAAAGGCCAAGACTTTTTCGAATCTCCGCCGCCGGGCTCTTCTTGATAGTTGTGGGGATGCAGATCTGGCCTTTTTATGGTTATTGCTCCCGGCTGGCCAGAACCGACATGTCTAATTACCTTAGCCTGAAGCTTGTTGAGAAGGTCGGGGAGTTCAACCCGGG
>JBLNCU010000002.1:0-5696 GCA_050260935.1 Bacillota bacterium | reverse complement strand
GCGAGGCAGCCAATGATGAATAAAAAGGTTGTTTTTTCGGAGACGATTTTTACCACTGCAGTGCCGGAAAGGATTTTTGCGATAGCGGATGAATGTTTACTGGAGATCCGGCTGGTAGAGACCAGGAAAGAATCCGCCGGTTGGGTATACGAGTATGAGGTTAAAGGCGACTCCGGGCGGATCGAAAAATTCCTGGTCCGCCTTAAGAAGCTGGGAATTGTTAAATAACAAGCGGCTTTTTTCTTTTTGACCACTCAAGGCATGTGATATAATATTATTAAATTTATTTATGTTGAAAGTTGACTAATTTAAATGGAAGATAATTTACCATTGGCGCAAATATCTATGCAGAGAAAACAGCATGATGAACAGATTTAATATAACATTCCGGATAAAGGATAAAAAATTGCCAAAGCTTGGATTGGAATAGCTTAGGATGAGCGGACGGTCGCATTTGAAACAGTTTCTAACATTAAATATCGCCTTATCATTAATATTAGGGCTTGCTTGGGCGGCATGGGGAGCGGAGGCCTTTACTTTCAAAAATGTATCCATTGAAACGCTGGGAAATCAAAGGTATGATTTGGACACCAACACCATTACCATCGCCGACCATGTTAGAATAACCGTTGATGACACGATAATCGAAGCCGACTCCTTGATCTATTACGGCAATCAAAATCAAATAGCGGCCGGCGGCAATGTCCGGATGATGAAAAGCGCTCAAATAACCCTTACCGCCGATAGATTGGAGCTGGACATGAATACCGATTGGCTGGAAGCTTCCGGGGCGGTTCAATTTGTCTCGCCAAATGAAAATTACCGCTCGGAGACGATCCGGTATAACCTAAGGCAAATGACCGGTTCTATCGGACCGCTGCAAGGAGTGATCCCGGGTTGGCCGAAGGATTTTTATTTAACCGGTGAAGAAGCGGAGATGAATGAAGGCGCCACCATCATTTCCTCCGCCGGTTTAACCCGTTGCCCCAGGCGGGATGGCCGTCCGGATTATGTCTTTGCCGCCCGGAGAATGGTGGTTAAGGGCGAAGATATCTACATGGAGCGGGTGGTTCTGAAAATTTTCGGCATTCCGGTTTTATATTTGCCCCGGATGGTTTTGCAGGGCGAAGCCGCGCCGCGGATAGATCTTAGCGCCAATCAAGGCGAAGAAATCGACTTAAGTAAGTTGGTTGCCAAAAACGAACAATCGGCTGCTCCGAAAGGAAAAACCCAACCCATCCAGGGCAATGGGGCGGATTCAACCCGGGCGGGCGGAACAGAGGAGGAACCGGTTGTGCCCGGGCGTAGGCGCGAAGCCGTTCAAGTCAGTCCGCAGTTTGAAATTTCTATTTACCCCGTTGATAAACCGTCCGTAATCACGGTCGGCCGGATTTACTCGTGGGGCCGCCACTCCGATGAAGTGGATTTAAACTATGATTCCCGGGGCACTTTCAGTTTATCCGATACCTATCAAACCGATTGGGAGAAATACAACCTAACCATTGACGGTAAGTCGGACCTGGCCGACCAGCCCCAACAGGAACTGGGGATGGCTTTTACCAAAAAAGCCTGGAAAACCAGTTATGGCAATTGGCAAATTGGAGTGACCGCCCGCTGGCTATACTCCAGGAAAGCCGATGGCGTCTACGAAGGGATCTACGGAGGCTACCGTCTGGATTATCAGCTAAATCCCGATCTAAATCTCAGTTATTTATACCTAAGTGATATAAGCGGCGCGAAACACCACTGGGAGCTGCTGGAACGCGATTTTTTAGTCATCAACAACTACCGGCTGGGGGGGAATTGTATTTATAGCTTGAATATTCCTTTATCGCCCCATTATTTTATCGTCAACAGGGGTTACTACAGCTTAGGTAATTATAGTTGGACCAGCCAAGCGACGCTTTTCGTCCGGGAGGTCGGCAGTCTCAGAATGGGCTTTGGCTGGGATTTCGCCAAGAATTTACTTAATTTAACCTTTAAACTAAGCTTGTGATCTTATCTTGAACCGCTCAAATTTCGCTGTATTATATTGATGATGGCCTTACGCGCCTGGTTGTCCTGAAACGCCCGGTTAACGGCTAAGGTAAACGATTTATTTATTGAGCTTTGGATATCCGCCCAAAAATAATCGTTGGTATGGACCAATGATTTTTTAGTTTCCCGGCTGGAAACCGGACCGGCCCAGACAATTTTTTTATTCCGGGCGTCGGCGATAATTAGATCGTAGCCAACCCGGGAATCGATAGTCGAGTTTAGCAGTCCGGCCCGGGATTCCACCCAAAACGCGCTTATACGTCCACCAATAATAAAATCAGCCTGTAAGTAACTGGGAATTGCCTCCTGGCTAAAGTTCCAACCCATGGTGGCGATGGTTTGAAAGCCGCACTTTTCGAGCTGCCGGCTTAAGGCTTTTTCCAGGATATCAGCGGGCTTTTCATCGGCCACCAAGGCTTCAACTTGTTTGCCGGACCGGCTGTAAACCGCGCCGACGTTATAACCGGCGCCGCGTTCGTCGTTAAAATAATTCAGAGCGACAACCGGCTGATAATTTGATAAATTTTGGCCGGGGATATTCTTTGCCCAAAGGATATCCTCCGCTCCGGGAAGATATTCAATCTTGATCGCCCGGATTACATAATCTCCGCGAACAATGGCGGCCGACAACAGAAAAAACAGCGTCCAACCAGCAATTTGAATCGGTTTTTTCATAGCTTAAAATTCCTTTAATCCATTTTAAGTATAGAAATATTTCAGCAAAAGTTGGATTTTTCCTATAATCAATTGAAAATATTTGACAACGGATGGGATACAGTGCTTAATTTAATCTTATTAAAATTATTTATTTCTATTGGGATGGTTGTAGCATTAGCGGAAATATCTGAAAGAGTTAACCCCTTGTTGAGCGGGATCCTGTCCGGGCTGCCTCTGGGGATCGGAATTACGGTTTATTTTATCTCCCTGGAAAAAGGGATTAGTTTCGTGATTAAAGGCATTCCCTGGGGAATTGCCGGACTAGCGGCTACGATTATTCTTTGCGTTGCCTATTTGTGGGTCTCACTTAAGATTAGAAACCGGTTATTATCGATAATTTTAGCAAGCGTCTCCGGCATCGCCTTATTTTTATTGGCCGGCGTTTTTTTAGCCAAACTCCGCCTTAACCTGTTAATATCATTGGCTATTTTCCTGGTTGTCTTTTTTTGCGGCATAGTGTTTGTAAACAGATTGGCAATCAATGAGAGAAATTTCGCTCAAACAAAAAACAACTTGCGGAAGATGGCGCTAAGAGGGGTATTAGCCGGCGCAATTATTATACTTATTACCGGGTCAGCCTCGCTCATCGGGAACAAATGGTCAGGAGTGTTAAGCGCTTTTCCATCAACTTTATATCCGCTGGTTCTTATATTACATGTTGAAAAAGGGATTAAAACCTTTCCTATAATAGTTAAAGGGTTTTTATACAGTGTCACTACTTTAGCAGTATTTTATCTGGCTTGTTTAATACTATTGCCGTTGCTCGGGCTAAACCTGGGTTTCCTGGTTGTTTACCTGACTTGCTTTTTATATCTGGCGGTTTTTACAATGTTGAGGATAAAGGATACTAAGTGAAATTTCTCTAGAAAAATTTTTATATTTGGTGTCACTGGCCATCAGAAAGGCTATAGGCATCCGGCCGGTTTCGCAGGGCCTTTCGAGATCGCCATGAAGGGCGGGGCGGTGGCGGTTTGGGTTGAAACCATCAATGAACCGGATGATGTCGATATTCGAGTAAGTTCGCAATCTCTGGGGTTTAAATCCTTGAGGACAGAGTAAATGATGATTGAAAGCAATTGGACCCCTGGGCGAAGCCGGGAGTCCTCTTTAAGAGGCCTTGGTTAATGTTTTCTGATAATCGGCCCGGGTCCAGCTCCGGATCTGACTCCTGATTGCCAGGGTAAGCAGCAAACAAACCGCGCCGAAAACGATAAATATCCAATTCAGTCCTAAATAAGTTCCGATGATCCCCGAGGTGACCGGAGCGATGAAAAGCCCGAGAGTGCGGGCTGTCTGTTGCATCGCGTAAGCCCGGCCCCGGAAATCGGCCGCCACTTTGGTGGCGACCAAGGCCGCCGAGGACGGGGAGATGGCCGCTACAAAGACGCCGTAGATAAAGTACAGGATCGCGAATAGCCAAAGTTGGGCCACGGTTCCCAGTAGAATTCCAATTAAACCCACGCCGGTTAAACCGATTAAAATTGTGCTTGAATAAGAGATCTTCTCGCCAATCCGGCTCCAGGAGTAGGCGGTTAGAAAGAGGGCCAGACCCGGAAGGGAGTAGGTAAAACCGCTGATCACACTGGCGGCGCCGGGGGCGATCTTATGAATATACAGTGCCAAAATCGGCAGCAGTGACGACATAATCATGGCATTCAGGAACTCCACGCTCATTACGGTAACCATAACCGGCATTTTAAAAACGGTCTGAAAATCCTGCCACAGAGAAGTCCGTTCCGTAATCTCCGGTTTTTCCCTCTCCTCCACCAGCAAGGTTACCAGGAGAAAACCCGCTGCCACCAAAGCTCCGGACAATAGCATCGAGCCGCGGTAACCGACCGCCGCCGCCATCAATCCACCCAGGGCCGGCCCTAGGATGACTCCGGCTGACTGTGCGGTATAGGCAATGGAGACAAACCGCCCCGCTTCAGTTTTAGGAGTATTGGTGGCGATCAGGGCGATGGAACCGGGGATGAAACCGGTCAACAAACCATTGAGCACCCGCAAGAAGATCAATTGCCCATAGTTTTGGCAAAAACTCATCCCGAAATAAACTCCGCTCAAACAGATACCGGCTCGCATCACCATCGGTTTGCGGCCGTATTTATCGGCCATTTTACCCCAGACGGGTCCCATGATCGAAGAAGCGGAGAATTGAAGGGTAAAGAGGAGCCCCGACCAGAACGGCAGGTTCCTGGTAATCCCCAGATCTTTTAAGAAAAGCGGCAGGAAAGGCGCGATTTGTTCCCAGCTGAAAGCGGCCAGAAAGATGGTGAAAGATAATACTAATAAATTGCGGCGGTAATAAGTCATGGCTGGTCTTCACTTTTTTCAGATGTTTATTTGCGGGCCCAGTGCGATTCTTTTTCAGTAGTTATTATCACCTTTAATAATTAGTGATTTATCGGTGTAACCCTTCAGGATTCAATATAACGCATTTCCCGATTTGAAGTAAATTAAATTATTAACTGTAACAATCCCTGTAATCATCGGTTGATCGGGGTTTGAACGAAACTGTTTAAATATCCGTCGGGCATTTTGCGCTTATGATAGCGGCTCGATAATTTATCAATCTTTATGCCGGCCTTGAGGACCCGAATTCTACGGACTTCCTAGAGATCCATCAACCCGAATTCTACGCCTCGTTCCATCATTCCTTCGCCTCGTTCCAAGAGTCCCACGCCTCGTTCCATCATTCCTTCGCCTCGTTCCAAGAGTTCTACGCCTCGTTCCATCATTCCTTCACCTAGTTCCAAAAGTCCTACGCTGTGTTCCATCGTTTCTTCGACTGGTTCCAAGAATCCTACGGGTTGTTTCGCTCTTCCTTCGATTCGTTCCATGATTCCTGCGCCTGGTTCTCTCACCCCGGCGGGGGATCTAGGGTTTACGGGGATGGCTTTTCCATACGAACCCGCCCTTCACCGATGAAAGACATTCTTAAA
>JBLNCU010000001.1:0-4552 GCA_050260935.1 Bacillota bacterium | reverse complement strand
CCGCTCCCGGACCGGGAGGCGACAAAAGCGACGACCGGAACTGGGGCAATATTATTCATTTCCTTAACCTCCTGTACGGGACATTCCTCGCATATTAAAAGCTTGAAGTTTATTTATTGCTTCCTTTTTTTGCCGATGTTTTAAGCTTACCGCCTGCAGGAAAATAGTTTTGATTTTCTCCGGGTCGCCTAAGGCCGGACGAACCGGCAGCTCTTCCTGGCGAAACAAACACGGTTTTAGAGAACCATCGGCTGTAAGGCGCAGGCGGTTACAGCCCTCGCAAAAATGCCGGCTGACCGGGTGGATCAAGCCGACTGTCCCTAATCCGCCGGTGATATCATATATATCGGCAGGCCCGTTCTTTTCCGCAGACTCGGCTGGCTGAAGGTTCATCCCTATTGACAAGGCCTTTTTCAATACAAACTCCGCCGGTAAATAGTAATCCGGTTGCCTCCCGGCGGCCGGTCCGATGGGCATGAATTCAATAAACCTGACCTGTAACGGCTGATTAAAGGCAAAATTCAACAAATCGGCGGCCTCATTTTCATTTATGCCTTTTAATAATACCATATTGATCTTGACCGGCTTCAAACCGGCTTTCAGAGCGGCTTGGATACCGGAAAGCACCCGGTTGAGATCCCCGCCCCGGGTTATTTGGGAAAAAACGGCCCGGTTTAAAGAGTCCAAACTGACATTCACCCGGTTTAGACCGGCCTCTCGCAGTTTGACGGCATTTTCCTCCAGGAAAATCCCGTTGGTGGTTAAGGAAATATCGGTAATTTCTGATATATCCCGGATCTGCCGGATCAGCCAGAGCAAATTGCGACGGACTAAAGGTTCTCCTCCGGTTAAACGGATCCGGTTAATGCCCAGTTTGGCGCCAACCCTAATAACCTCCAAAATCTCTTCATAGCGGAGGATTTGATTCCGGTTCAGTAAAGGTATCCCTTGAGCCCCCATGCAATAAACGCAACGGAGATTACAGCGATCAGTCACCGAGACCCGTAAATAATTGTGAAGGCGTCCAAAGTTATCCACCAATATTGATTGGGCCATAGTCTTGCCCCCTGTAAATTAGATGTTTCCGCCAAAAAATTTGCGCTTAAGTATCCAATTTTATTATATACCGTTTCTTAAACCAGTTCACCCTCGATGAACCGGCGGGTGTTGCCGGATGCCGGGGCGGCAAAGAGTTGGCCTGATGGACCGGATTCTTCCAATGTTCCGTTCCGGAGAAACAAGGTGGTATCCGCTATCCGCTTGGCTTGAAACATGTCATGAGTCACAATAATAACCGCTATTTTCGCCTCTTTTTGCACAAAAGTGAGGATTTCTTCGACCAAAAGAGTTTGCCCGGGGTCAAGATTGGCGGTAGGTTCATCCAGGATCAATAGCCGCGGAAACGGCGCAATTGCCCTGGCAATAGCTACCCGGGCCGACTCTCCCACCGAAAGCTCAGGAGCCCAGGCATCTTTTAAATTCTCAAGATGGAAAAGGGAGAGCAAGCGGGCGACCCTGGCCCGGCAGTCCCCTTCTTTCCAATGTCGCAGTTTTAAACCATAGGCGATATTTTTACTTACCGAGGTCTGAAAGAGATAAGGCCTCTGCCAGACGCAGCCGATTTCGGGAATTGGATGATCCAAGGGCTGATTGTCAAAAAAAACTCTTCCATAGGAAGGCTTCTCGACAGCGGTAAGCAGACGCAGCAGAGTGCTCTTGCCGGCGCCGTTCGGGCCGATAATCCCGTATATTTGGTTGGCTGTAAAGGAAAAGGAAAAATCCTTTAAAACTGTGCGTTCTCCATAAATCTGGGTTAAAAATTCGGCAGTCAGCATTTTATTCATCTCCGGTACTGCCAGTTATAAAGGAGGGAATTAACTAAAAACGAAAGCAACAATAAAACCAAGCCCAAGGCGATCGCCATTTCAAACCGGCCTTCTCTGGTCTCCAAAACTATTGCCGTTGTCAGAACTCTGGTAAAGCCGGCAATGTCTCCTCCCACCAGCATTACGGCGCCGACTTCCGCGCTTACCCTCCCGAAAGCGGTTACCAAACCAATAATCATTGAGAATCTTAACTCTTTAAAAAGGGTAATCCGGGATTGCCATCGCCCGGCGCCCAATCCCAGTGCGGTTTGCAGTATGGGAGCGGACTTTTCCTCCACCGCCGTCAGGGTCAATCCGGCTACTATCGGCAGAGCCAGTAAAATCTGCGCTATAATCATAGCTGCGGGAGTGTATAGCAGATAAACAAATCTGGCCACCGGTCCGCTCCTGGAAAGTAAAATAAAGACGATCAACCCTACAAAAACCGGCGGCAACCCCATTAGCGCATAAATGATTCTTACCAGCCATCCTTTTCCCGGAAACCGGCGGACTCCCAAAAAGAAACCCAGCGGTATCCCGGCAATTCCCGCTAAAAGTACCGCGGTGACGGAGACAAAAAGGGACCGCCCGATGATTTGATATAACTCCGGATTACCGGAGACAAGCAGCTTAATGGCTGCCAATATTGCCGAAGCTAACAACCTTACTTCTCCTTAATCAGCCTGAAATAATTGTTCGCCATTTACTTTATAGGAATTGATTAATTTCCTCCCCTTGGCTGAGGTTAAAAAGCCGATGAAAGCCATGGCTTCTTTATAGTTTACTTCCGGATATTTTGCCGGATTTACCGCGATCACCCCATAAGGATTAAGCAGCATGGGATCGCCTTCAACTAAAATCTGCAACTTTAAGCGTTCCTTCATGGAGGCGAAAGTTCCGCGATCAGTCAGGGTATATGCCTGTAATTCATTAGCCATCACCAATGTATCACCCATACCCTTTCCCACCGACAAGTACCAGGGGCCTGCCGGTTTGATTCCAGCTTTTTCCCAGAGTTCCATCTCCCTCTGGTAAGTGCCGGAATTGTCGCCCCGCGAGATAAATTTGGCTTTTCCTTGGACCAAATTCTCCATTGCCTTTAAAACTGCTAATCCTTTAATACCGGCCGGATCGCCAGCCGGACCGACGAAGATAAAGTCGTTATGCATCACATCTCGGCGGTTAATGCCGAATCCGGCGGCTACAAACTTATCTTCGGCAGCCCGCGCATGAACCAGGAGAACGTCACAATCACCCATCTCCCCGGTTTTAATGGCCTGCCCGGTACCGAGGGACAACACTTTTACCTTAATTCCGCGTTCTTTTTCATATACGGGCAATAAATAATTTAATAAACCCGAATCCACCGTACTGGTAGTGGTGGCCAAGACCAAATCTTTTTTGCTTTCCAGGAAAGCCTGGGCGTTCCAAACAATACTGATTACCAGTAATGCGCCTAAAAAAAGTTTCAAATGTTTCATCATCCGACTCCTCCGTTATTGTTCATAAATCACCCGGCCCGTGTGGCGTAGACTATAACCACCGAGTGTTTCAACTTTTTCCTGAAATTGCCGGGATGTAATAGCTTGAATTACCGCCTTGCCCAGACTAGAATCGTAAAAATCTTTAAGCATCAACAGATCGTAACGCTCCTCACCTACGGGAATGAAATCTAACCCAAAAGATTGGGCGGCGGAATATATCCCCAAGCCTACATCGGCGGTGCCCGCGGCTATGGCGGCCGCAACATTTAAGTGGGAGTATTCCTCTCTTTGATAACCGTAAATCTGATCCCCTTTGATTCCTCCCTTCGCCAACAGAAAATCCAAGAGCATCCTGGTCCCCGCTCCCCGCTGGCGGTTGATAAAACGTAAATCCTTTTGCAGTAAATCGGTGACGGTTTGTATCTTGCATGGGTTTCCCGGAGGAACCATCCAGCCTTGAATCCGGTATGCCAAATTCACCAAGACCAAGGGTTCATCACCTAAAAGCCGCTTTATAAAAGGGATATTATATTCCCCGGTAGCGGTATCCAATAAGTGGACTCCGGCCAAATGAGCCAAGCCTTTCCAAACGGCGGTGATACCACCCATGCTTCCCACATGAGACGAGGAGAGTTTAAGTCCAGGCGATATTTCTCTTAGTTCTTCCCCCAACAGATCCAAGGCCGGATCGTGGCTGCCCATAACTACTACCGAATTCTTCAATTCCCGCTCCGTCCGGTAAAGCTGAATCTCAGCCATGGTTCCCTCCTCACAACCCAGACTGTTGGCGGGAATGACCAACAAACCGTCGGC
This sequence comes from Bacillota bacterium, assembly GCA_050260935.1. Classification (GTDB taxonomy): domain Bacteria; phylum Bacillota; class UBA4882; order UBA8346; family UBA8346; genus UBA8346. The sequence continues at coordinate 390 of JBLNCU010000001.1, read as the reverse complement.
TTTCACCAGTGACATTGTCAGTCCGGCGCCCCGCCCCAGCGGATTGGCAATGAAACGCCCGTTGATAAAACCGACAGCAACTCTTATGAATTCTTCGACTCCCGGTTCCGATACTATCCGCCTGCCCAATACCGCACTGATAGTTGCCCGTTCCGGTTCAGGCAGTCCCCAATACCGGTAAAGCAAAGGCCGGACAAACCATTCCAGGGCCAAATAAACCGAAACCGGGTAGCCCGGTATTCCAACGATCGGTTTATGATCGATGATCCCCAAAATTGTGGGTTTGCCCGGACGGGTGGCGACCCCGTGAACCAGGATCTCCCCTAACATCCCTATAGCCGTTGAAGTATAGTCTTTGGTTCCCTTCGATGAGCCGGCGATAATTATTAC